>JBDNGW010000150.1:0-8238 GCA_041689735.1 Leeuwenhoekiella sp.
GAAGCTTGGGCTTCACGAAATTCACTCAGCCAACTGAATATCTAGATAACTGAGTATCCCGAAGAATGAGGGATGCAATGAATATATAGAAAGGTGGCTGAGTGTTCCGAAGAATGAGGAATGTACCGAAGCCCCGGGCTTTAATCGCAATTCGTAATTCAACACCACAGGCTTCGGTACAAATTCCTTGAAGCTTGGGCTTCACGAAATTCACTCAGCCACCTGCATATCTAGATAACTGAGTGCCTCTAAAAATGAGCAAATATGGATTATATAGAAAGGTGGCTGAGTGTTCCGAAGAATGAGGAATGTACCGAAGCCCCGGCTTTAATCGCAATTCGTAATTCAACACCACAGGCTTCGGTACAAATTCCTTGAAGCTTGGGCTTCACGAAATTCACTCAGCCGCCTGCATATCTAGATAACTGAGTGCCTCTATAAAAGAGCAATTATCGATTATATTGAAAGGTGGCTGAGTGTTCCGAAGAATGAGGAATGTACCGAAGCTTATCTTTTAAGCGTAAAATGCGATTTAAATTCGCGGCCGTCATCTAGAATAATGTAAAACCAATAGTCGTCACTTGGTAATTGCCGATCGTTAAAAGTACCGTCCCAGCCTTCCGAAAGGGGGTTGAGTTCCTTCAATAATTTGCCATAACGGTCAAAAATGTGGATACTTGTGCCCGGTTGTATGCTGGCACTGATTCCCTGAACTTGCCAGCGATCGTTAAAACCATCACCATTTGGCGTGAAAAACTTATCAAAACCAATAACGCTGAAATCCTGGTTTACGGAACCACAGCCATCTTTTGCACGCACAAAAACGGTGTAAAATCCGGGAAGTAAATCATTAAAAACGTTGCTGTCCTGAAAAGGACCGGCTTCGGCCAGTGCAAATTCAAAGTCGCCCATTCCAGTTATGGTAACGGTGGCCTGATTATTTTCCGAAGCATCTATAATTGCAATATCATCTATGGTCGCAATGCTGCGTGCCTCAATAAGTACACTTCGCGAACGGGAACATCCAGTAATATCATTGGTCACTGTAAGGGTATATTCACCAGGCTGATTAGTTGTCAATTCTGGGGTAATATCTCCAGTGGGCATCCATAAATAACTGTAAGTGCCGGTGGGATCCAGCGTGTATTCTGGAGAAATGGTGATGGTTTCAGATTGTAAGTTGGCGCAGACTGCTTGATTGGCCAGAGGAGCGAAATCAGGTAAGGCAAAAACGCTTAACGTGATTTGGCTAATCGCAAAACACTGGTCATTATTATCAAGCCGTGCATAAACGGTATCTTTAAAAGGTGTAACATTCTCATAAATTACAGGCAGTTGCGAAGTGACATCTTCAAGAAGCGCAGCGGCAGCAGTAGTATAATAACTTATGGCGATTGCTTGTGATTGCCCGGCAAGTAATTGTGAATCTGCCTCACTAAGATCAAACGTATGATAACCATTCTCCTGAATGTCACACGTAGCAAGGCTGGCACCATTTGCGGTGGTACTGCTTACAATGAGACGAAATGGAATTACCAACTCGCAGTCTGCCGGATTGGTTAGGTGTACGAATAGCGTTTGGTCTGGGGTTCTATTGGCGTAACCCATGGGGTCAATGGCCTGAGTTTTATCATTGATCTGCGCCGCCTGATTATTTTCAAAATAGGTAAACGTAAAGGAAGAATCGTCGCCCACCAGCTGATATTCAATCTGGGTAAGGTCAAAAAGGCTCAAGCCATCTGCGGTTTCTGCGTCCTCGCACTGGGAAAGAATGGGTGGGACAATTGGTACTTTTGGCCTTTTGTAATACGTGACATTGGCAATACCCAAACGCGGACAGGTGCCATCATTTAGATCTAAACTAAGGCGGTATACATCATTCTGTGGTAAGTTTGACCCTGGTGCAAAGGTAATTTTTAGTTCGTTACTAGTTGCTCCAGCAATATCCTGTCCGTTTTTTGACCATTGGTAATCTGCTCCTGCAATGCCATTGTAACGCAGCGTGTAACTTTCATCCTCACAAAGATTCAATACAGAGGTGCTTAAATTGTTCTGAATCACGTCTACCTGATTGAAAAGAGATTGATTAAATGGGGGCAACCCTTGTGTACTTATACCATAGCCAAGATCAATAGCTTTGTCCAAATAATTACAGGAGGCGCCCTTCTCATTGGGATTTTCTATTATAGAAAGATAGGGCAGGCCAATAAAATAGGTCCTGCTCATGCTGCGGTAAATTTTACCATCGGGTCCCAGTTGCAGGCTGGCGCGATACAGGTTCTGCTCGTCGACCACGTAGGTACTGCCGTTTATATTGGTACTTTCCAGATCATACTGTCTAATTACCGAAGTGAATTCACTTGCAGGTGAATTTGTAGGCAGATCGTTGTAACTGGCCACATATAAAAATCGGTTATTTGGAGAAAATTCCACCCCGTAGGCATCGCGAATTATTTCATAGGAACCTAAAGATTGTGGATTACTGACCCGCCCGGTCAGCGAATTGAAATCCAGCAGATAAAGACCTGAAGTAATGTTGGCGCAGGCGAGTTTTTTTGCGTCGGGCGAAAATTTTAAGTTACCGCGCTGATCGTTCACCTCCATGCTGGTGGTTGATTTTACAGGAATGTCATTGACTCCGTTCTCATCAATGGCATAGGCGTAAAAAGTATTGAAATTCACCGATGAGTTCAAATTGGGAACGCTTGCCGAGCTTGAAGAAAGTGAAACCATCCACACTGTATCGCTGTCGCAACCCATTACAACCGCACTCAGTTTTTCAGCTGAAAAATCCAGTAAATGGATATTTTTCTCAGTCACTTCCCCCTGTGGGTTTGTGCTAAAGTCAACAATTGAGTAATTAATGCCATCGGTCACAAGGGGACCGTCGACCATATCCTGACCCACTTCATCTACGGTAAAAACATAATATATCGTGGGATCAAGTGGCTTGGGTATAATAATCGCAGATTGTGTGCTTGAACTGTTGCCCAGCAGTCCAGTGCCGTTTGTCATCACAGATCCATCTGCTTGATAAATTATGGTGCCATCTGTGTAAAATAGAAGTTGGCCATTATCATTTGAAATCGTGGAGCAGCCTTCTAAAGTGTTCAGTTTTCCATCGGTCAGAACAGTGGGTGGCGAGGTTTCAAAAGAAATACCGGCTCCCTCGCCAAAATACCAATTGTTAGCTGCTCCCTGACCATGACAAAGTGCATAACTGATGAGAAAAATAAAAATGAAGCCGGGTAATTTCATAAACAATCACTAAAATACTATAAATCACGCGTTTTTAAAAGATAATAGGTGCTATAAATAAAAATTAAGATCCAGAGAGATGCAATGAATACTTCATACCAGTGCAGGGCATAGTCCACACCTATATTAGCTTGCAACTGGTTTGCTGCTTCTCTTACAAAATCGAGACGTTCCCAGGGCCGATCTATTAGATTAGACATCGCTTCCAGCGGAAAGAACTGTAAGATGGATTTTGACGTTTCCGCGCCCAGTTGCCAGCGAAAGATTCCATAAGCTATATTTTCCACGATCCACCAGACAAACAGAAAACCTAGTGCAAAGGCAGAGCGTTTGACCAGAACACCCAGAAAAAGACAGAAGGAGAAAAACGCAACAAGTTTTAAGAAATAGGCAAAAATAAAATCAAGCTCGCGTGTGACGATGCTAAACTCGGTATAGTCTGAAAACGAATAGCCCAGAATAAGGGTCAATACGAACACGAAAATAGATGATAACAGCGACAAAACGATAACTGCGTAAAATTTTGAAAGGACAAATTCCCTTTTGCTCAAACCATCTATAAGGTTTTGTTTTAAAGTACGGTTGCTATACTCGTTAGACATCATGGAAACGATTACAATAGCCAGAAAAAATTTGAGTATTGCCGCGATATAGGTCGTAAAATGCCAGATTACCGGAAAATTAAAAATGCCCATATCCGCCACGCTTACCTTGACATTTCCAAAATCGAATTCTATAGAGGCAATGAGGGCAATAAAGGAGAGAATGATGAAATAGGCCAGTGCAAGTATTTTTGACGAGCGGCTGTGCTTAAGCTTATAAAATTCAATATGAAGTAATCGCAACATGGGCATGGGGATTTAATTTAAGGAATTGGTAAGTTGTAAAAATTGCTGTTCCAGGCTTTCTTTTCGCTTTACGAGATGGGTTAGTACGATACCTTGTTCAATGAGTAGTTTATTCAGCGTATCGGCAGGTAATTCTTCGTTGAGGAAAGCAGTAATGAGGCCTTGCTCTTCTTTAACTGATTTGAAATTAGGGTGATTCTGAAGAAAATCGACCAATTTCGGCATATTTTCGGCGCTAAGCTGAAAAAATCCGTTGTTTGCATTGAGTTCGTCTACGGGTCCGGCATACAACTTAACACCCTTGCGTATAATCACAACATGACTGCATACTTTTTCAACTTCGTCCAGTAGGTGGGAAGCCAGTAAGATGGTAGTTCCGCCAGCGGCGATATTTCTGATGATTTCCCTGATTTGATGAATTCCCTGTGGGTCAAGACCGTTAGTAGGTTCATCAAGAATAAGTATTTCAGGATCGTTGAGCAATGCGGAGGCAATGGCCAGGCGCTGTTTCATTCCTAATGAGAAGGTACTGAATTTGCTATTTTTTCGGTCAAAAAGACCAACTATTTGAAGCTTTTCGTCAATTTTTGCAGCGGAGACATTTTTAATGGTGCACACCAGTTTAAGATTCTGAGCCGCTGTCATATAAGGATAAAAATTGGGATGTTCAATAATCGCGCCTACTCGTTTCAACGCTTCGTGGGTAGAAAGAGTGCCGTCAAACCATTTATAATTGCCAGTGGTGGGATTTACCACATTGAGCACCATTCCCAGTGTGGTTGACTTACCGCTACCGTTAGGGCCAAGTATGCCGTAAACGTTCCCTTTTTCTATCGTAAAGGAAAGCTTGTCTACCGCTTGCACATTACCAAAACGTTTGGACAACTGATCCAGAGTTAAGATTGTTTTCAAAATAAGATGATTTTTAGGCACCTGAGAACGGTGCTAGGTTGCTATACTAATACAAGACGAGCGCTACCTTATTTTGTTACACGGCTTTCTTATCTTTGCAGAAATGAATTGAATATGGACGAAAGATTAATGTCAAAAAAAAAGCCCACATATCCTGTGGGCGATAAGCTACAGGATTATCTTATAAAATACAACCGAGATACTAAAATACCTGTATTTTATGATGATTTATTGCGATTTTCAGATGGGGTGAGTGTATATGATAAAAATGATAATGATACTTTATGGATAAGCGTGTACTATCCTGAGCACGAGCGGGAAGAATTGGAAAACAGTTTGAAACTTGTTTACACTATACTTCATTCTGACGGAAATGAGAATATCCTGCCCTTTTTAAAAGTGGCAGCTATTGACTATTGCACCTTCGGAAATTCTAAACCTTTCCGCGTTAAAATCAAGAATATTTTTAATGATAATTATACTTTTTTCTACGTAAAAAAGGCCGACGCCAGCCGTATTTATGGCTTGGAGCTGGAACATATTCTTTCGCCGAACAGGATCAATTTTCTGGTTTATAAAGACACCTTAATCGAAGAGCACATCACCGGTATTGCGGGCGATGTCTTTATTGAAGATTATCTGGATGATTGCGATGATGTGGGTAAATCACAGATCGCAAAAGAGTTTGTAAAATTCAATGAGCGCTGTATGATCCTTTTACTGGGCGACATGCGCTCGTACAATTATGTGGTGATCCCGACGCACGATTTTGATCATATTAAATATAAAATCCGCGCTATTGATTTTGATCAACAGTGCTATGAAGGTAATTTTAAAGTATATAAACCACATATTTTTAAAGAAAACTTTAAAATGGTCAATCTAGTCTCTAAAAGACTTGGGAATAATTCTATCGAGCAGTATAGAAAAGAAGAACGGGCAGTCTTGGCCAAACGTATTATGACATCGAGTACACGCCTGAAAAGATTACTGAAATGTATGCGCATGGATCATATTTCAAGTGTGGAAAATCTAAGAAACCTACGCGGCCAACTTTATGATTACACACACGATTTAAAATTTAAACGCGCACGCTCTATGGGCCAAATCGTGACCACGGCGCTGGATTTTGTGATGCGCAATTATGAAGACGTGAGCATGAAGCGGTTGATGGATGCTTCCTATTGAAAAAATAAATTGCGTCAATATAAAAACTCACCGCTTTTCAAAACCTGTGAGGTTTAAATTTTTATGTTAGAATAAATTGAAATTTTATCCCTTGCTCTTTTCCTCTTTGTTAAAATACACGAGATAATAGTACATTTGGCGTTCTTCATCCCATCCCTTTTCAACGAATTTTTCCGCACTTTCAGGATTGATGAAGTCCAATTTGATCTGGATATGAGTATCTAGGTTGATAACATTCTTGATTTTTTTCCGCGCAGCGGAAACGGCAGTGTTGGCTATAGGAAAAGAGGTAAGATCTTCAATTTTGTATTTTGGAGCGCGTTCCAGTTTGTAATTGTTGAATTCTGGCACCAATGCCGGATTTTCCATCACTTCGTTCATGAATTTGCTTTCCTCGAAGTTGTCATTTTTGGCAAAATGATTGACCGCACGGTTCATGAACATCACTTCCTCTTTTTTATCCTCCGCCGGAAGGACAACGTCTTTGGCAAAATCCTGACAGAATTTGAGGTACTTTTTAGTATAAAAATTCTCATCTGCAAGTTGGTCGACACCCAGAAAATTTTCTAACCAGTATTTCGTATCATACCGGTTAGAGTCCATGGAAAGCACTTTATAACCATCCTCAGAATTTTTGTTCAAAATAAGGCAGCCTTTATCCAGTTTGTTAAGGTTTACGCCCTGCTCAAGCATCATCTGTAGATTTTGATCGCCCTCGTTGAACTGTAAAAACTCCTGCTTTAATTCGGATTTAAAAATACCTATGGCATCAATTTTTTCATTGTCTGAAAGTACATTGTTGATATGTGCGATATAAACCTCGCCCGGTTTGATGTGGGGGTGACTGCTTTGCTCATAAAGCAGTTTCGCAATCTCCATAGAATTTTGGTGCGACGTTCCGGGATCAGCAAAAATGTTTTTGACCAAGGTATGCAACGGATGAAATTCAAGATCCGTTTCATGAACAAACTGGTAATAATTCTCCTCTTTTTCACGGAAGGGCTTGAAAAAAAATTCTTTGATTAGCGGGGTGATCTCGTCATTCAGCTGATAAGGTTCCGTGGAAATAAATGCACCTTCCGTACGGCTTTTATTGCCCACACGATGTATGGAAAGTGTATCGATCTGTGCAGAATATAAGTTGATCATGGTCTATTTTTAAGTAAGCTTTTTTTTTAAAATTGTATACTGTATACTGTATGCTGTATACCGTATAATGTAAATTGTATATTGTAAAACTGCAACTGCCTGAAAGATTGTATGTTGTAAACTGTATACTGTACGTTATATGCTATAGATTGTAGAACTATGGCTGAAACTGATTACTTAGACTACAGCTGTAAACTGCGACTGAAAACTGTTCACTGAGACTGAGACTGAAAACTGCCAACTGCGACTGTTTACTGAAAAGGATCGTCATAATCCAATCCTTCCAGATCCTCCAGGTCATAATCATCTTGAAAATCCATGGCGTCTCCATCGTCTTCCAGATCATCTTCATCACCCGAAAAATCGGCCATTGGTGCTTCCGCTGGAACTTGTCCGTGGGCAAAGAGAAGGTTGGGATAGCGCTCCCCATCTTCCGGCGCAACGATGTCTGCCAGTTCCACAAAAAACGTCCACAGACTCATAAAATCATATACATAGATAAGGCGCGTTTCTTCTTTGCTCACGACATCTTCAATAAGGGTGGCCTGCATGGTGCGCACGGGATTCTCGGTTTCTTCCATGTCAAAAAGTGGAATTTCTTCCTGCTGACGCCACTCATCATCACTGGTAAAAAAGGAAGCGACCTCCATGCCATCAAAACCGAAGGACTGTGTAATGCAATTGTGAAAATCTTCAAGGGTGGATTCTTGATCGATCTCAATATCCCTAAAAATATCTTCTTTAGCGTCTAAAATTACCCGAAAACGGTAGATCATAACCTTAATTTTTTTGGAGGGTCAAATGTACGATTTAGAGCTAGTTTAAATTCAATTCAAAGTTAATTTCTCCCGATAGCTATCGGGATTATGGTTACGTCTAAATA
>JBDNGW010000151.1:0-1940 GCA_041689735.1 Leeuwenhoekiella sp.
CCTAGTGAAACCGTTTTGGAAATTTTTTAAGCATTACATTATCCAGCAGGGATTTAGGGATGGAATTGTGGGCTTTTCGGTAAGTTTTTTACAGAGTTATTCGGTTGTTTTGCGATATATGAAATTATGGTTATACCGGCGGGATATGAAGTGATTTTTGGCTAGTGCCGTGTCAAATGCATTTTAGCCGGCCCAAGCCTTGTTCTTTTTCACCTGCCCGGCGTTAAAAAATAACTACAGCTTAACCGACACAATGAACTTGACACGACACTGACGCTGAAGTTATTTTTTCCAGAATTTCAATTTCTTTTTAAGGTGTTTTTTCCGCTGAAATTGCTGCTGGAAATCTTCGGTAGCGCTCCACATATCGGCAATGGTTTTTTGTACGTCGTATCCTGCCAGTCGGGCATATTCCGTGGCCATTATGACCACCATCTCTTTTTTCGGCGTAAGCCTGCTGAAATTTTTGATCCGCGTTGCATAATCCATTGGTTTAAATTCCATTCGGTTCAGGTCTACAAGGTAAAAACTATAGCCCTGCTGTTCTTTTACAATAAGTGTATTACCAGGTGAATGATCAAGAAAATGAATCCCTTTTTCATGCAAACCATGGGTAAACTCGGTAAATGCGGTTAAAATTTCAGTTTCCCCGGCGTATTTTGGATCTTCTACCAGATCGCGGTACATCAGGTCAAAATGGAGCAGATCGCAGGCATAATAGCTTTTGTTGAACAATAGTTGGTCATCTTCCGCATATGCGATGGGATGCGGCGTACCAACATTCATTTTCAGTAGTTTGCTGGCGTACTCAAACGAGCGTTGCGCCTTGGACTTTCTAAAATATTTATAGACTATTTTATTGACCAAATTGGGTATTTTAAAGGACTTTATGGTAATTATTCGTCCTTCAAAATCGAAATTTTTAATAGTGTTGCGATTGCCCCCGGCGAAAAGTGTGCCTTTTTGACCAAATTCGGTAAGCAGCGCTTCTAGTTTTAAAACACTATTTTTGTCGGTCAGGTTGGAATGTATTTTCATGCTGTAATTTGGGTTGCAAAAGTAATGCTAATTTGCAAGCTTAGAAAACGGCAAAAAACAGCCAGAAACAGCAAAAAATAGCCGAAAACATTTGAAAATCGCCATGAACAACCTTTTTTTAGAATCGCACAACATCAAGAACATGTGCTTTGGTTTTGGCCAGTTTAACTATCATTTGATCAAAGCGATCCACGAGTTGGATGATCCCGATCTTAAATTTACCCTGCACGCCAGCAATATAAAGGCTCTAGAGGATGAATTCGGTAGTTTTTTCAACTATAAAAAATACAGTTCTTTATCCCGTTATCCCCTTTTTCGCATCTCAAAAAATTATGATCTCTGGCATTCGCTCAACCAGAATACCAAGATTGAACCGCGTAAAAAAATGCCCTACCTCATGACCGTTCATGATGTGCATTTCGTTGATGAACGCAGCGGCGATGATCGAAAAGCGCGTTTTTGCGAGAAATTGGAGCGCTGCGATGCCCTTGTGTACATTTCCAACTTTGCCAAAGAAAATACGCACCGGCATTTTAAAGTGCCCAAAATACCCGAATATGTAATCTATAACGGCAATACCATTCAAGAAACCGAGATCCCTGAAAATTACCTGCCAGAATTTGTCCAAAAACGGCCCTATTTGTTCAATATCGGTGAAATGACGGCGCGTAAAAACACGCATACTTTAGTCGAAATGTTGGCGTTTTTACCCAATTTTGACCTGATTTTAGCCGGAAATTCCAATAAAAAATATGTTGAAAAAGTTAAAGAGACCATTGCAGGGCACGCGTTGGAAAACCGTGTTCATATTTTGGGCAAAGTCAGTGAACTGGAGAAAAAGTATTATCTCAACAACTGTGAGGCTTTTGTTTTCCCCTCCCTTCGTGAAGGATTTGGCATTC
>JBDNGW010000152.1:0-1449 GCA_041689735.1 Leeuwenhoekiella sp.
AACTATAAAATGTGCTGAATCGTCTCAAAAAGGATCAATCTCGTAATTGTAATCAACTGAATTTCATTAGGATAAAATATATCAAAAGTTCTTATTTGATCCGGTTTTCCAAGAATTGGACTTTTCGGAGTGGACTCAAGATTGAAGTCGAATAAAAATCACTGTATATCACAACTTGCAATGCTTACAATAGACATAGCGAGATTCTCAATCCCGATAGTTTTCGGTAGAAAATAAGTTGGAATTGACTGTAACAAGGCTCTAATCCTTAGTGATCGCGCTTACCTTTTCTTCGGTAATAACTTCCGCATGTGTATTCCCCCAAGAATTCAAGATGTAGTTCATTACATCGGCCACTTCATCATCATAAAGTCCGGGTTTGGGCATGGCGTTATTATAGGTTTCCCCATTCACAACTATTTCTCCCTGTAACCCATATTTTACCGCTTTTATACTAGCTACGGTATTTTTGTTGAGATAATCTGCCGCTGCGAGGGGAGGGAAAGTTCCTGCCACTCCAGTACCGTCTGCCATGTGGCACTGTATGCAAAAGGCAGCATAAAGGGCAGCCCCACGTTTCATGCTTTCTTGTAGCGTAGTATCTTGCACTTTTATAGGATACGTTATGCCTTGTTTTGATTTATTGTTGATTGCTTGAGAAGATTGCGTTTTAGGACCCTGACCAAAAATGGACAGCGCTGCGAATAAAAAAGAAAAATATAGCATAGCTATTTTATTGTTAGTTTAACGATTCCTTTGCCTTCTACGCTTATATAAACAGTACCATCTGGAGCCTGATTTATATCACGTATACGGCCTATTCCGTCCAAAAGTTTTTCCCTTTTGATAACTGCACCATCCTTTAGATAATCTGCTTCTAAGTATTGAAATTTCAGTGAACCTACAAGGAGATTTCCGGCCAGGTCAGGGTAATTATCCCCTTTAACAAAAGCCATTCCGCTAGGAGCTATTGATGGTAGCCAATAATAAACAGGCTGTTCCATACCTTCTTTTTCACGTTGATCGGTGATTTCCGTTCCGCTGTAATTGATACCATACGTTATCACTGGCCAGCCATAATTAGCGCCTTTTTTGACTAAATTTATCTCATCACCACCGCGTGGCCCGTGTTCATGCACCCAGATATCACCAGTTTTTGGGTTAATATCCATTCCCTGTGGATTGCGGTGCCCATAAGACCAGATGGCTTCCTTAGCGTTTTTCTCGCCCACAAAAGGGTTGTCTTTTGGGATGCTGCCATCTATATTGAGCCTGTAGACTTTACCGCCGTCACGCGTTATATCCTGTGGGTTAACATCGCGCTCCCCACGTTCGCCAATGGTAAAAAAAACGTGCCCATCGTCGTCAAAAACGATTCGGCTTCCCCAATGTTGACCTTTGGTAGTATTTGGTGTTGCCTTGTACAGCACTTTTTTATCGGTCAGTTGG
>JBDNGW010000153.1:0-10268 GCA_041689735.1 Leeuwenhoekiella sp.
AAAAAATAAAATCGCAAGTACTATCTTAATTATCGATTCTATACTCAATTTCATCTGTAAATTATTTATGTAAACCGTATTTTTTAGAGTCAATCAAGTATTTCATTTGTTTTGGATATTGAGTGATTACCTGAGACGAATTGTTCTCTTTAACATTTTTATCGCTAAGATCGATATTGCGTTGATGCAAATACACTCAAAAAATTATGGACATCTTTGCTGAAGAAATATATCTATTTCACCATATAGTTAATTATCTTTCCGGGTCAAATGACAAATCTTCCATAGTGACCCTCTTCTTCAATTCCGCCAAATTGTTTTCCTTTTTTCGTTGTATTCCAATCATCATCCTTTTTATACATTAATTTATTCTCGGTCAGCCAAGTGTTCACTTTTCGACTACTTATTCCCGTGGATTTTGATAAGTCTTTTGTCGTGTGATAATTGGATTTTGAGTTGTCCGTTTTCTTTGCAAGTGGCCGTTCACTTTTTTTTTAACTGATTGTTTTTCTTTATCTACTTTCTTTACTGATATCCTGATTTCTTCACTTATTGTTAATAATCTCTGAGTTTCGATTGCGATATCGTTATATAAGTCTGGGTCATTCTCTTTGGTAACATGAATTCCCATTTCGTCATTATTTTGTTGAGAAAAGAAATACAGATTCATTGAGGTTACGATTGCCTCATTTTCGTTAAAGTAACATTTTGCATGAAGAGTGCTGCAGACACTTGTTCTGATTCCAATTTGACTTTCTAGCCAATTACTTTCTTCCACTTGCAATTTATTTTCTCTGTAAACTATTCGTATGTCGTGTTTTTGAACATTTAGATTTTCAAGATGGTCTTTGATCCTTTTATGTAGTTGCAAATAGGGGCTTATCAAAATCAACCTGTCATTTGTGCTCTTAATTAATTTTTCTAAATGATAGGAAACACCAGTAGTATTTAAAATTTAGCCATATTTTATTGTTGTTTATTGGTTTTTGGTTTAATTCAGTATTACTATTATCGATTCGCAATAAGAAATCCGAGTTTCTATTTGTTGGATTAGCTGTGGAAAAGTAAATTGTTTTTTGGGCTAGAGAAAATAATTGAATCTTTGGAGTTTTATTTTGCCCATACTTAAAGATTGTTTTTGATGAGTATGTTATGACACTCAAACCATTTTAATTTGTAAAATTTCAATGTTAAATTTTTTACCAATATTGAAAATATTTTTAAGTATAACTGTATCTGTATATTAACTAAATCTATCTAATGAAAAACATTCAAAGCATTAATACAGTTCGTAATACACTCATAATGAAATAAGAAGGCACCAAACAATCATTGATATTAACCTTAATACATACCTGAAATCATTGCATTATTAGCTATTAACGTGATTTTGAGATAAAAATACTGAGTCAATCTGAGTAGAATTCTGAAAGAATTATTGTCTACCGGCAAAAGCAGGTCGAGAACCACATTTTTCTATTAAAGAGCCCTTTCTCGATACGATTTTTTACAAAAATCACTCGAAATGACAATTTGCATTATCTGATTATATAACATCTGGCTCAAGTTATTATAAGCTTTAAACCTGATAGCAAATTCAGAACTAATTATTTTTTTTGGAAACTATATTCTGAAAGAAGTATAGCAATTACAGATTGTTTTTTCTAAAACGAGTTTTTCAGTTCCAGATTTAGTACAAGCCGAAACCTATATTTCCTCTAAAACAAAAACAAAAACACTTTTTTCGCTAAATAAGCGAAATTTGCAAGAACACGGAATTCTGCTTTAAGGGTTTGTAGTAAACTTGCTTTTTTTACGGAAGGATTGACATTTGCTTGCATACTGAATCGGATTTGGGGTTAATTAGTTTTGAATCTTAAACTTATTCTTAAAAAGCACTATATTGATTTAGAACAGCTAAAGTATGCATTACAACGTCAACTCCCAACTAATAAGTTAAATATTTTATGATTTATGAATGAAGAAATTGTCTTTTGGCGGTTATTTACGTGTTTTAAACCGTTTTTAGCATATTTATAAAGATATACTACCTGACGTATAAACATAGAAAAAGGAGCATTTACGCTCCTTTTTCTGTTATCATTTATTAAAATATACTTATTAAGTGCTGCCTTCTATAATTCCATTTCAGGAATATCGCCATCAAGGATTAGTTTTCCTTCCGTAGCTTTTTGAACTTCTTCAATGCTCACTCCGGGAGCACGTTCCAAAAGTTTAAATCCTTCGGAAGTAACTTCAATCACTGCAAGGTTGGTCACTATTTTTGTGACACAGCCCACACCGGTAAGTGGCAGCGAACACCTTTTCAGGAGTTTAGAATCACCTTCACGGTTTGTATGCATCATGGCAACAATAATATTTTCGGCGCTTGCGACCAGATCCATTGCTCCGCCCATTCCCTTTACCATTTTACCGGGGATTTTCCAGTTGGCAATATCCCCGTTTTCGGCAACTTCCATGGCGCCGAGAATGGTAAGATCTACATGCTTGCCGCGTATCATGGAAAAACTCAATGCGGAATCAAAAAAGGATGCACCTTTTAAGGTGGTAATGGTCTGTTTGCCGGCATTGATGATATCTGCATCTTCTTCCCCTTCAAAGGGAAATGGCCCCATGCCCAGCACGCCGTTCTCGCTTTGAAATTCAACGTCAATATCATCGCGCACATAGTTGACCACCAGTGTGGGAATCCCTATTCCAAGATTGACGTAATACCCGTCCTTAACTTCTTTTGCGATGCGTTTTGCGATTCCGGTCTTGTCCAGCATAGGTTTATTTATTGGGTTGTGGGGTCATTCTCAAATAGGGCTTTATTTCGGTATATCCCTTGGGGAAAAGTTCATCGATCTCCTCGTCTTTTACCGAAGGTACGATTACGCAATCATCACCATCTTTCCAGTTGGCCGGCGTTGCCACTTTGTGATATGCCGTTAATTGTAGCGAATCAATGACCCGCAGCAGTTCGTCAAAATTCCTTCCGGTGGAAGCCGGGTAGGTAAGCATCATTTTAATGGTCTTGTCCGGTGCAATTACAAAAACCGAGCGCACGGTGGCGGTACTGTTTGCATTGGGATGAATCATATCATAAAGGTCTGCCACTTTATGATCTTCATCAGCGATCAAGGGGTAATTTACGGTGGTATTTTGGGTCTCGTTGATGTCCTTGATCCAGTCTTTGTGGGAAACCAAACCGTCTACGCTGAGTGCTATGGGTTTCACGTTCCTCTGTTTAAACTCTTCGGCATAACTGGCCACGCTGCCCAGTTCCGTGGTGCATACCGGTGTATAATCTGCGGGATGTGAAAAAAGTATCGACCAGCTTTCGCCCATCCATTCATGAAAATTAACGGTCCCCATGGAGGTTTCCGCAGTAAAATCTGGAGCTATATCGCCCAATCTTAAATGTGCCATATCTGTATTATTATTATTATTATTATTACTATTTTTAATGCTATTGCTATTGCTATTTTTATTGCTATTCTTTTAATTGAATATTGTTTTATTAAAAACCGTACTACAATTTCAGCATTGCATACAAGGATTAAACATCCGAGTAAAAGTTCCCCCTTCCGGGGGCTAGGGGGAATATTAGGGGGCTTTCCGTACCGTCAACTGCTCTATCCGTTTCTCATAATCCTTACCTTGAACAACACGCTGTACAAAAATTCCGGGAATATGAATCTGGTTAGGATCCAATGCTCCGGCCGGAAGCAGTTCTTCTACTTCGGCGACCGTAATTTTTGCCGCGCCGCACATATTTGGGTTAAAATTGCGGGCGGTACCTTTAAAAATAAGGTTACCGGCTTCATCGCCTTTCCATGCTTTTATATAGGCAAAATCTGCTTTAAAAGCTTCCTCCAGCACGTACATTTTTCCATTAAATTCGCGGGTTTCCTTTCCCTCCGCGACTTCTGTGCCATAACCGGCAGGAGTATAAAAAGCTGGAAATCCCGCTTGGGCCGCACGACAACGTTCTGCTAGTGTTCCCTGCGGAATAAGTTCTACTTCAAGTTTGCCGCTTAGCATCTGCCGTTCAAATTCTGCATTTTCACCTACATAAGAGGAAATCATCTTTTTGATCTGATGCTTTTTTAAAAGCAGACCAAGGCCAAAATCGTCCACGCCGGCATTGTTTGAAATGCAAGTGAGCCCCTTTACATTTAAGCTGACCAACTGGGCAATGGCGTTTTCGGGTATTCCGCTCAAACCAAAGCCTCCCAGTAACAAAGTCATCCCATCTTTAACTCCGGCAAGGGCTTCTTCTATTGATGCAACGGTCCTCTTTATCATAAGAATCTTTTTATTTAAGAAATATACAAAAATGGCGGGGCTTTACCATGAGTTTATCAAAATCTTAAGGTCAATAGTAAAGATTAGGGTGCACCTGTTTAATTCCGAAGAAATTGAAAGTAGCGTATTTTGATAAAAAAAGCATCAAATAGCACACTTTTAGCGCTCTTTAAGATGAACTTATTTTTCTAAAAACATCGGTAAAATTAATGGTTTTTATAAATCAATTAGACAGGTTCAAAAGACTGTAGACCGAAATATTTTTCTTTCGAAAAATATCAGAGGGGGACCAGTTTTTCAGCGGGCCAGTTAAACCCTTCTGAAGTGATTAAAAATCCAGTTCGTCTGGAGTGTAACTTTGATTTTTTGGTTTTTTGACGATAGAATCGCAATCCACACGAATCGAAAGGTTTTCGGGACGTTCAAAATCTTTTTTGGAGATTTTCAAATCATCATCGGCATAGTTTTTTTTCATGTAAAGCGCCCAAATGGGCATTGCCATGACCGCGCCCTGACCCATCGTTATGGTGGGAAAATGTACGGAACGGTCTTCTCCGCCCACCCAGACACCGGTAACAAGGTTTGGCACAATGCCCATAAACCAGCCATCGCTTTGGTTTTGGGTCGTACCTGTTTTACCAGCGATAGGGTTTGTGAAAACATAAGGGTACCCAGTAACCACATTTTTTAGATCATACCGGTTACTGGCCCCTGTGCGTAGGCGTATACCAGATCCATATTGGGTTACACCTTCCATAAGATTGAGCATGACATAAGCAGATTCTGTGCTCAGCACATCTTCGGCCTTAGGAACATTTTGATAAAGGATCGTACCATTTTTATCCACGATCGTTGTTATCATCTGTGGGTCTATATGCACGCCTTGATTGGCAAAAGTGGCATATGCCGAAACCATATCAAAAAGGCTTATATCTGCCGTGCCCAATGCTATGGAAGGCACTTCTGGTATGTCGCGGGTATCAATGCCCAACTTTGCCGCCAAGTCTATTACCGGTCTAGGGCCCACTTTATGCATAAGTTTTGCTGAAACGGTGTTTATGGATTTGGCGAGCGCGCTTTTAAGGCTTACCATCCCACCATATTCACCGCCAGAATTATCAGGGCACCAGTTTTCTTGAAGGCCCATTTCCCCGGCAGGGATACAATACGGTACATTAGACAAGGTATCGCAGGGCGAAAGGTGCAGTTGATCTATGGCCGTAGCGTACAGAAAAGGTTTAAATGTAGACCCTACCTGACGTTTGCCCATTTTTACGTGATCATACTGAAAATGCTTATAATTGATGCCCCCTACCCAAGCCTTTACCTCACCGGTCTGTGGAGTGATGCTCATCAAGCCCGAACGTAAAAACCGTTTATAGTAAAAAATGGAATCCCTGGGGGTCATCAAAGTATCTATATCACCCTGCCAACTAAAAATCCGCATATCTGTTTTTATGTCAAAGGATTTTTTGATTTTCTCTTCGCTAATATTTTTCGCTGACATTTTTCTCCAGCGGGCACTATTCTCCATGGCGCGTTCTACAATATTTTCTTCCTCCGCTTTAGTAATATCACGAAAGGGCGCTGTTGCATTGTCTTGGTTCTCTTTGTCAAATTCCTTCTGAAGATTGGACATGTGAGCGGCAACTGCATCTTCGGCATTACGCTGCATACGGGAATCTATGGTGGTGGAAATGACCAGACCATCGCGATAGATGTTGTAATAATCTTCGTTACCGTCCTTATCTACCCCTTTAGGGTTTTTCATGATCCAATCTGTCACAAATGCACGCAGGTATTCCCTAAAATACGTGGCAATACCATCAGAATGTCCCTCTGGAGAAAAAGTGACTTTCATAGGCAAAGCACTTAAACTGTCTCGTTCTTGTGCGGTAAGTTTACCAGTCTGTTCCATCAATCTCAAAACAACATTACGCCGGTTGAGTGAATTGTCTTTTGAAATTTCCCGGTAGGGATTGTACCTCCTCGGATTTTTAAGCATTCCAGCGATCACTGCGGATTCTTCTGGTTTCAGATCGCGCGGCTCTTTATCAAAATAAATACGCGAAGCAGAACGAATACCTATGGCATTAAAAAGGAAACCCATCTTGTTGAGGTACATGGTGATAATCTCCTGCTTAGTGTACTGGCGTTCCAGGCGGGTAGCGATAACCCATTCCCTAAACTTTTGCAGTACGCGCTCTATTTTGTTACTGGGCGTATCTGAAAATAATAGTTTGGCCAATTGTTGTGTAATGGTACTCGCACCGCCGTCAGAACCTAAATAAACAATAGCCCGCAATGTCCCTCGTGCGTCTATACCGGAGTGGTCATAAAAACGCCTGTCTTCGGTAGAAGTGACGGCATCGATGAGGTTTTGTGGGAGATCGTCATATTTTACTGGGGTACGGTTCTCATTGTAGAATTTCCCCAGTGTTTTTCCGTCGGAAGACAATATTTCGGTAGCGAGGTTGTTTTCCGGATTTTCCAGTTCTTCAAAGGTGGGAAGTGGGCCAAAAAGGCCCCAGCTGGCAAAAAGGAAAAGAAGTACTACCAGTAGGAGCCCACCACCAAAAATTCCCCAGAAAATCTTGATGTATTTTGAGTTGTTCTGGGAATTTTTCCCTTTTTTTGAAGTTGTTTTCTTGGCCATTGTTTTTTATTGCTTGATTTTTTCTATGCGCAGTCCCACGTCTTGAATACCCTCCAGTGCGGTAACGGGCTGCACGTCCCCGTTGCGGCGCATTGCCTGGCGCACCGAGAATGTATAGGTTCCCTGCTCGCCAAAGCGTACATTCTCCCGGTACCACAGTTTGTTTTCTTTTAAGTCACCAAAACCCGTGCCCAACCAACTTCCGTCAGGATTTGCCATGTTGTATTCTAAGGTATCTACAAGGGTGCGCCCGTTGGGAAATTGTATCTGGGTAATTAAAAATAGGTTATCGTATTTGTAATTGTTGTCGTTACGCAGCGTAATAAATAAATTATAGGGACGTACACTGTCCAGTTCATTGACCTTAAAAACCACCGCAGAATCTTTGTGCCAAAAATTGGGCAGGTCTTCATTGGTATGAAACACGGCATCGCTATCACATGAAGCAAGGAGCAGGGCTATCACAAAAACTAAAAATAAACTACGCATTTACTTCAACCTATCGTTCTTCTGTTTGTCTTTACTATTGGGCTGCTCTTTTTTAGCATTGGGATTATTTTTCCGTTGGGGCCTTCTGGGTTTCCTACTTTTTTTGGTGTCGTCACCGTGGGTTTTGGCATCTTTTTTAGGATCGCTTTTTACGGTATTCGGCTGGCTGCTGCTTTTTTTTCTTTTTTTTCGGCTTCTCTGGGGCTGGTCAAAACGAGTAAGGCTATCCTGCCCTACAACGTTACCAAAATCAGATTTAGTATCGTCAATGAGTTCTGCCGCATATTCTTCAAGACTCGCTACTGCAATTGCATTTTTGTTGGCCTCAATGATCTCATTGGCCTGCGTTGTGGTTAGCTTGTGCCAGTTCATCCATTCGCCCTCGTAGGCATACCACAAATGTCCCTGAAAAATATCTATTTTTTGACATACCGCAGTCCCTTTTTCGGTTTTCAGCTTTTGTTCCGTTTTGGGGAAATCCATAAGCGCATCCATATAGGAATCAAGCTCATAATTGAGGCAGCATTTTAATTTACCGCACTGGCCGGCCAGTTTCTGGGGATTGAGCGAAAGTTGCTGGTAACGCGCCGCGCCGGTAGTGACCGACCTAAAATCAGTGAGCCAAGTGGAGCAACATAGTTCGCGCCCACAAGAGCCTATTCCGCCCAGACGGGAAGCTTCTTGCCGAAAACCTATTTGCCGCATTTCTATACGGGTATGAAACTCCTGGGCGAACTCTTTGATAAGTTGTCTAAAGTCAACACGTTCCTCGGCCGTGTAGTAAAAAGTGGCCTTGGAGCCATCTCCCTGAAATTCAATATCAGAAATTTTCATTTCCAGTTTGAGCTTGATCGCGATCTGCCGAGCACGCACTTTCATGACATCTTCTTGATCTTTGACTTCTGTCCAAACATTAATATCGCGCTGGGAAGCCTTTCGGTAAATTTTATTGAACGTATCGGAAGTATAAGATGCGCGCTTTTTTTTCATCTGAATGCGCACGAGTTCGCCGGCCAGGCTCACGATGCCAATGTCGTGTCCAGAATCGGCCTCCACAGCAATCACATCACCAATGTGAAGGGGCAGCTCCTCTGTATTCTTATAAAATTCCTTCCGGCTGTTCTTAAAACGTACTTCCAAAAAATCAAATGGTTTTTGACCTAGAGGCAAATCCATATTGGAGAGCCAGTCAAAGACCGTGAGTTTATTACATCCATCGGTACCACAGGTACCATTATTTTTACATCCACGTGGCTGCCCGTTAACGGTCGTACCACAATTTCCACACGCCATGATAGTATATATTTTGTAAAACCGCTAACAATCAGCGCTATATCTGTATGTTGCGGTCTTTTGTTTCTGTTTTTGGGACGAAAAGATTCCGTCCCAAGCATTGCTTAAAGCTAAAGTTTTAAGCAGTTCAAAAATATAGTAAATATTCCTGTCATTCCTCAGTTAAGCGAAGTGTTTCTCAAAAGAAAGGGCATTGTGGTTTTCTAAACCCATTTTTCTCATTTAAAAACAGGTTTAAAGGGGCTAAAAACAGGCGAATAACACTCAAAAACGAACTATTTTTAATTAAAATCGGTCTTTTTCCGACTTAACGGGTCGGTTTAAACTTTAACTTCTCAGACCTTTCCTTCTACCAGTGGGTTTTATTCCCCGATCCGCTGTATCGAAATTTAAAATTCATTTCCAAATCATACCTCGTTGTCCAGAGGCAGTTAATTCTATTCAAAATGTCTGTATAACATAGTATTGCGCTCACCACATGAAAGAAGTATTTTTACGTCACTTCTTCAGTATAGAAATCGGAACAATTACCCTAAAATCATTAAGAAATATAATATTTCCGACTGAAAAATTAACAAAACCTTTTAAAAAGACTAAATTGGTTGCATAACCTATAATTCTCAGGACTATGAAAATTCAATTTACACTTTTCTGTTTATTGGTCTCAGAAATAGTTAAAACTATGCACTTTAGTGCATTTCGCTTTAGCTTCTAAAAAAACCTACCTTTGTTTGATGGCA
This sequence comes from Leeuwenhoekiella sp., assembly GCA_041689735.1. Classification (GTDB taxonomy): domain Bacteria; phylum Bacteroidota; class Bacteroidia; order Flavobacteriales; family Flavobacteriaceae; genus Leeuwenhoekiella. The sequence goes on from JBDNGW010000153.1 coordinate 9,490, forward strand.
GACCATAGAAGCAATGGACATACGGTTTCGAGGTTGACCGCGCACATAGTTTGGAGTACGAAGTATCGTTATTCTGTTCTTATGGGGGATATACAAATCCGTTGTCGGACACTTCTGATACAGATATGCGAAGCTGAAGATGTACTGATATTGAAGGGGGTTGTATCCAAGGATCATGTACATATGCATATTGAATATCGACCATCAATGAGCATAAGTGATCTTGTGAAGAAACTAAAGGGTAGGAGCTCACGTAAACTACAACAGGAGTTCCCTGTACTGAAGTCCAAATATTGGGGTCGTCATTTTTGGGCAATAGGTTATGGGTGTTGGAGTACAGGGAATATAACCGATGAAATGGTGAATGAATATCTGGAGCACCACAGAAAACCAGGTGATGGTGAAAACTCAGACTTCATATTGGAGAACTGACCATTGGGTAACTTTGAGTCACCAGTCCGAAACTATGGACTTTCAGTCCATAGTGGTTCATTTTTTTGTCATTGGTTTATTCTTCAACAATCTCACCCTGGAATTAAAGAAATAGAACTCCAGAGTTTCTGCGAAACTTTTTAAAACAAATCTCAGAATCAGATTCAAGGGATTTTTTTCGCAGTAAAAATCACACCTTCTAAGAGGGTGGCTTTTGCTAACCCCCAAAGGGGGCGACTAGGGCAAGTGCTTTCAGTTAACAAACTTTGACGTTTCGGTCATATCCAAAAAGCAACAGTGTCAAAGAATACGCATTACAGGCATAGCCATCAGAACATAACCACCTG
>JBDNGW010000154.1:0-5786 GCA_041689735.1 Leeuwenhoekiella sp.
AAAATACGCTGTGCACCATCTTCAAAATGAAGCAAAGCTTTACAAGTAACTAAATTTACTTTTTCAAGTTTCAAGAGATTTATTGCTATTTCGCAAAATTGATACTCAAAAAAGTCATCGCTATCCAAAACCAAAATAAACTCTCCAGATGCAGCTGCTATACCCCGGTTGCGCGCAGCACTTTGACCCTTATTTTTCTGAGTGATCAACAAATCCAGACTAGGTTCAATTTTCCTTAATACCTCTTTGGCTTGTTCATTAGATCCATCGTCAACTACAATGACTTCCTTATTTTTATAGGTTTGATTTAAAGCAGAATTGACTGCTTGCTCAATAAATAAAGCGTCGTTGAAACAGGGAATGATTATAGAGATCATTTTGGTCATATAAATCGTTGTGCACTCATTATTTTATATTAAACTTTGATACAGTACAGACCATTTACCATCTATTATATCTTGATCAAAATTTTCCTTTGTGAATATTCTGGCATTTTTACCCATTCTTTCGGTATCTGACTTGTTTTGAATAAGAAACTCGCATTTTTCAACCATTTTTTGGATGTCATATTCAGGAATGATAAACCCCGTTATCCCATTTATCACGGTATATTTTACCCCTCCCGAATCGAAAACAACCGCTGGAAGTTGGCAGGATTGAGCCTCTAAAGTAGCTAAACCCTGCGTCTCCCTTCTTTCTCCTTCCACAGCCACCGCTGCAAAAATATATAGATCACTTACCAAGAAACAAGCTCTGATCTCTTGTCGGTTTTTTTTTCCCGACAAGGTTACTTCAGAATTTAATCCTAAAGTAATTATCATCTTCTCCAAATTTTCACGCTCTTGACCTTCTCCTACTATAGTTAAGTGAACTTTAAAATTTTTTTCTTTTAAAATTTTCACTGTCTTGATAAGATACAAATGTCCTTTGACTTTACTCAGCCTACCAACTGAGATAAGTTTAAAAGTTTCCTCATTGGGATTTTTATGTTTTTCTCCATCAAAAAACTTAGTGTCCACCCCTACGGGAATCGTTTTTAATTTTATTTCTGGACAGCCGAGCGCCTCTAGCTTTTCAGTTAAATAAGGTGTATTGGCAATTATGAGATCACCAAATGAAAACAAATCATCGTAATAACCATTATTATTGATCCAGCCGTTAATTGGAAAAAAAGCATCATGCCCGTGAAAGGAAACTATCAATTTAGCTTTCATAAATCCTATTTTTTTTAGGAGATCAAGAGGTTTTGAATTGGTTCCATATTGAACATGAACAATATCAAAGTCTTGGAATTTCAAATAAAAATTAAACCTGTAAAAATGGGAAAGGCTAAACTGACCCTGCGCTTTTAAGTAGGCTAATAAAAATTGGAAATTTGCGAGTAAACTAGGAATTAAAGTCGAAATTTTAATTAGACGAAGTATTTTGTTTTCTGGGATTTTAAAATCTTCAATTATTATTTTTTCAGGTATTGCATATTCCTTTAAAACTTCATATTGTTTGCTTTCCTCAAAATCCATCAGTTCTTTAACTAAAATAGATACATCGAATCCGCATTCAATTGCCGTAATTATCTGTGCGGTAATAAAAGTTTCTGATAGACTAGGAAATTGCCAAAGACGAAAAAGCAATTTTTTCTTTGTTTTAAGTAATTTTATTTCATCCATATTCGTATTTTTTTGAATGAAACCTCAATTGCTTTATTTATGGGAATTTTAAACAAGACTTTAATTTGCTCCCTTATGGAAGGAGCAAATTGAGGATGAAAAAAAAATAATCGGTGAAGTTTATTTTCAAAATATAATGTCTTTTTTAAAAATTCTTTTTTAGGAAAGATTTTTAATTTATAGTTGTTTTTTTTTAAAATAGGGAACCATCTGGTTAGCAAAAGAAACTCTTTTGAATGCAAAGATTGACTTTCAAGAAATTTTAAAATAAGTCCATCAGGAAAAAGATTTTGATCGTATTCTAATTTTTTGAAAAGATTCAATCTTAATTGAGAATCATCTTTTAATTGTTGCTGTTTATTTGATACAGAAAGTTGATTTTTATGAGAACGGTATAATACCAAAGGCTCTTTTAAATTATAAGCTTTGAACACAAATAAAGCGCGACACCAGAATTCATAATCTTCTCCGTAACGCAAAGATTCATTGAATTTTAACTGCTCAAAAACTTCCTTTTTAAACATTGAAGTCCCTATACTCAAAGGACATTTAATCAACAGTTCTATTACTATTTCATTAAAAAGAGATGGGAATTTTAACAATAAATCAGAATTTAGATATTGTAGCCAACTCCCACAAATAGCAATTTCTGGATTGTTTTGAAGATAATTCACTTGCTTTTCTATTCTGTTTGGATTTGCAACATCATCACTATCTAATCTCGCAATATATCTTCCTTTAGCCTTTTTAGCACCAAAATTAAAAGTTGCTGAAACACCTTTATTAATTGATTGTTCCATCAAGTTAATTCGCTTGTCTTTAAAATTATTGACTCTATTAATTGTTTTATCAGAAGAAGCGTCATCAACAATGATAATTTCAAAGTGTTGATAGGTCTGATCCAAAATACTCTGAATTGATGCGGCTATAAAATTTTCCCGATTATAAACCGGGATAATTACTGAAACAAGTGGCGTATTATTCAAATTTTTCCAATTAAGATTAGCACGAGACTTTTTACTTTATGTTCAAACAAATGAAAAGGGTTTGCCCAAATTGCTTTACCCAAAAAATAGATTTTAACGCAAAATTTATGTTTTACAAATTTTATACGCTCCAACCTTAATAAATAATAGTTTGAACAAACAAGGCTAATTTTACTCTTTGTAAAGTTATCTGTATTCAGGGTTTTGATCTTCCTTCGTTTATAAGCTTTTAGTTTTGCGTAAAAGTGCCAATATTCCGCTTTCCAGAGATTATCATTATTTGAGATACTATTTTTGTGCACACGATAGCGGTACAGTATTTTGTCAATAAAAATATGATTTCCCATTTCCTCCATTTTGTAATAAAGATCTTGATCAACCGCGCGTTTCATAACAGGATCTATACCCTCCGTTTTATCATAATCCTTTTTTTTAAAACTGGCAAAATGGGTAAGAGCACCCCGACCATAGGTTAAATAAGATTGTTTTTCAGGTACTGGGCTGGCATATCGGCCTTTTGATAAAGACTTCATTTTTATATCTACAAATTCATGATTTGAGGTGATTATGGAAGCAGCTTTACTTTTTTTGTGGGCATAAACCATTACTTGAAGCGCATCTGGGCATAGTGCGTCATCAGGGTCTAAAAATCCCAAAATTTCTCCGTTCGCCAATCGCGCGCATTTGGCTTTGGTGTAACCACAGCCTTTATTTTGGGTATTTTCATATACCTTGAAGCGCTTGTCAACTCCTATAATTTCTTCTATGACAGCCACCGAATCATCTTTCGATCCGTCGTCCACAAGTATTACCTCCCAATTAGTATACGTTTGGGCAAGTATGCTCTGATAACAATCATTAAAAAAATGACCGTTATTGTAGTTTGCTATGAGAATTGAAAAAAGCTTCACCGGAGTTAAAAAATATTATAATTTATGCAATCAGGGATTTTCTCAAAATCAATGTATAACCCGTTTTCTGATAGATCGACTCTGACCCAATCATATACGTATTGATTTTATACATGACTTTTTCAAACAAGCTATTCTTTTTACGCCTTCTTATTTTGTTTGGCTCTGTTAAATAACGGTATTGCAAACGTTCAACGTCATATGCATCTGAGATTGCTTCTCTAGTTGGATTCGCTCCCAAACTACTTAAATATTTTACAAAGCTTTCTGGTGGATATGGTTTAATATGCGAAAGATCATCATAAAAACCGCTCCAGGGTAATGGAGCAGATATTACTATGGCACCGTTTGGCTTACAGCAACGGTCAAACTCTTTTAAGGTATCATATACTTCTTGAGGTTGAAGATGCTCAATGACATGACTCATATGTATTACATCAAACTTCGCATCTTCAAAAGGCAGTTTTGGAAGCCGACCTTCTACAACATTTGGATATTGCTTCATTAAATTTACGGCGCTTACACTATTACCTTCAAACAAGTAAAAATCTTCCCTGTCACAATATTTAGAAAAACTACCGTTACCAGGTCCAATATCCAGTACTTTATATTCTGGCATGATGATCGCGTTGGCGATTTCAAAAAATGGTTTCCTTTGATGCGTAATATATTTTTTATCAATCATTTAAAGACCATTTTGCATTTGCAATAACTGGGAAATTCCGGTATTCTGCTGTGTGATTTTCTACAAAACCACCTTCAAAAACTTTGGTGCGTATCGCATGCGCGTGAAAGTCAAAAGTAATTGCTCCTGAACCTATCCATAATGAAATGCTGTATTCACCCTGTATCAATGGCAATTCATCTATTTGACCACAAACCTTATTCATTCCTACCTCCAATTTCAGACTTTCATTCGTATGCCCACTATATATTTGGTAAATGGGAACTTCTTGATTTGTTTTAAAACTTATAGCTACATCAATTTCCTTTACGGTCTGTGAAATGATTTCATACCGAAAAATAAAGGCTGCACCTGTTTGGATTTCTGAAATGATTGAGAAGTTTTTTATAAATATAGATTTGTCCAAAGGATCATTTGACATCTCAAATGACGTTGAAAATAGACCGGAATCCAAGCTCAAATAATCAGTTACAATATCCTCAATTTTACCTTCTTCATAAATACAACCATTCTCCAGCAAAATCCCCCGTGTACACAAATTCCGTACACTTGCCATATTGTGACTCACAAAAAGCACCGTTCTGCCCTCCCCTTGAGAAATATCCTTCATCTTGCCAATGGCCTTCTTCTGAAACTCCGCATCACCTACCGCCAGCACTTCATCCACAACCAGGATTTCCGGTTCCAAATGTGCTGCAACGGCAAAAGCCAGTCGAACCGTCATCCCGGAAGAGTAACGCTTCGTGGGTGTATCAATATAGCGCTCACAGCCAGAAAAGTCTATGATCTCATCCAGTTTTAAAGTGATTTCGGACTTGGTCATTCCCAGAATGGCCCCGTTGAGATAAATATTCTCACGGCCGGTAAGTTCGGGATTGAAGCCGGTTCCCACCTCCAACAGTGAAGCGATGCGTCCTTTAGTTTTAATGGTCCCTGTAGTGGGCGCGGTTACCCGCGAAAGGATTTTGAGCAAAGTCGATTTGCCAGCTCCGTTCTTACCAATGATGCCCAAAACCTCGCCGCGTTTTACCTCAAAATTGATGTCCTGCAGCGCCCAGACATAATCGCTGTTTGATTTTGTACTGCGGTCATTAACGGCACCCACTTTAAGAAATGGATCCTCTTGGCCGCGCACTCTGGCGACAAGACGCTTAAAATCATCGCGCAATGTACCGCTGCCCACAAGACCTAAACGGTACTGCTTGGAGATATTTTCGGCTTTGAGGATGGTATCGTTCATGAATGTTGGGTTCACAGAAGATGTAAAAATAAAAAAAATCAGCTATAGTCTAGCTGATTTGTGAAAGTTTTCTTAAATAATCCTCCTTTTTACCCCATTTATTTATCATTTATAGGTCAAAAGTTGATGTTTATAGGCTTAAAATATTATTCTATGCTATCCATCACACTGCCACAGCTTTCCATTGCCGCCCCATAATATGGATTTTTAATTGTTTTATCAGCACTGAGCCACTGCGCTCCTTTATTGTTGGCCGCCATGGGACATTTCTGAATATAAAGCTCTTGGGGAAGTCCG
>JBDNGW010000155.1:0-2839 GCA_041689735.1 Leeuwenhoekiella sp.
ACAAAATAACTGCCTATAATTCGGTCCCTTTATTTCTTAACAGATCCTAAGTACGAACCTGTCTGTGCCGGTAGGCAGGTAGATTTCTTGTGGTCTTGCCCAGAATCTACTTTCTTAAAGATGTAGACCCAGTTTAGACCTACAAGGAGGTTTTCTCTCGTTCCTCGAAAAAACAACGCCTTGCAGGTCGCAATCCTCTTCAACCTGCAACGCGGTGTGCTGAGCTTGACGAAGTATGTTCAATGCGCGTCCTTTTCCAAAGCTTTTTTGCCTTTGGAAAAGTTGATTTTGCTCGGGCCATTTGTGTAGACTGTAAAAATTTTAGCTGTTTTTCAATTACAATCTAATATCTCATTTTATCGATTTGCAATAGATTACGCAATTGTATTATTTTAAGTGAATTTCTGCAAGAAATTTGTACCTACCTCAACGGCAAGCATGTCGAGAAAAACGTTTTTAACTCGAAATACTGTTTTTGACGTATTTTTCCTTCAATTTCAATGGAAATGAACAATCCATTAATGAATTTTGTTTAAATAGTATTCAAATATTCCGAATCAAATCTTATAAATAAGTGGATTGAACCCTTTTGAGGCCACGATGACCTGATCGCCAATACTTAAATTTTCAACGTCATCGGGCTGAGCGACAATCTTAATAAGTCGGTTGCCCACGAGAAGGCTAAGAATATAGATAATCCCTTCTTTGTGAATGCTGAGCACTTCTGCTTCAAACTGGAATTTACCGCTTACCGCGCTGGTGGTAAAGAACGAAGCCGGTTTTTGTGGAGCTGCTATTTTACCATTTTCCAGCAGAAAAACATAATGGGAAAGCCTTAAAATCTCGCCCACGTCATGACTTATAATAAGCATGGTAAAACCCATTTTTCGCTGAACTTCTACAATATATTTTTGCAGTTTATGGCGCATGGATTTATCTAGCGCGGCCAGCGGCTCATCAAGCAATACGAGATCAGGTTTATTTACCAGCGCACGGGCAAAAGCGACCCGTTGTTTTTGTCCGCCAGAGAGTGTTTCCGGTTTGCGGTGCTGCAGTTCATTTAGGGAAATAATCTCCATTAATTGGTCAACAATAGCTTTATTCTGGTCATTTTTAAGGGCAAATTCCAGATTTTGGCGTACGCTCATATTGGGGAAAAGGGCGTAATCCTGAAACATAAAACCAACATTGCGCTGCTGGGGCTTGAAGTTGATTTTGTTTTTTGAGTCATACCACGTTTCTCCGTTGACTACAATTTTCCCTTCTTCGGGAGCGAGCAATCCCGCAAGCATACGGAAAGTTGACGTTTTTCCCGTGCCGGAAGCACCGTAGAGCGTGTTTACCGTCCCGGTTTCTATATTTAAATCTGCTTCAAGCATGACTTGGCCTTCTGCTGCATTTAATTTTTTCCGAAGGGATATTTCGATCATAAAATAATTTTAGGAGATCATTTTTTTAAGATAACCTCCATTGAACAGATAAACGAGCAGTAAAAGCAAAAAAGTAATGGCAAAAAGAATCATGGAATAGGTATTGGCCGCATCATAATTAAGCGCTTCCACTTCATCATAAATTGCGATGGAAGCCACCCGCGTGTGTCCGGGAATATTGCCGCCGATCATTAAAACGACGCCAAATTCGCCCACCGTATGTGCGAAAGCGAGCACGACACCGCTGAGCAGCGCCGGTTTCATATTTGGCAAAAGCACTTTTCGCAAGGTGGTAAAGCGTGATTTTCCCAATACATAAGCGGCTTCTTTTAAGGAGCTGGGCAAACTGGTAAAACCGGCCTGTATGGGCTGCACCATAAACGGCAGACTGTAAATCACGGAACCTATTACCAGGCCGGGAAATGAGAAAAGCAAGCGGATGCCCAACCAACTTTCAATAAACTGGCCCACAGGATGCCCAGTGCTGAAGGTTACCAGTAAATAAAATCCCAAAACCGTGGGCGGCAACACCAGTGGCATGCCCACCAGTGTTTCCAGAACGGGTTTGAACCTTGATCGGGAATAGGCGAGATAATATCCCAGCGGAACGGCCACTACCAGCAAGATTACCGTCGTTATGGCGGCAAGTTTAAAAGTGAGCAGTAGCGGTTCCCAGTCGATCATGTGGCAAGCATAATTTCGTTCATTTTTATGAGTGCCACAACAGCATCGCCCAATTTGAGGTGCATTGCTTTTAATGATTTATCATGTACAAGGGCGGAAAGTTTTCCCAGCGGAGTGTCCAAATGTACCCGCGTTAAAAATCGGTCATTTTCAAAATGGCTTATTCTTGCCGGAATTTGATTGGGAATACTAATACCATTTACGGGAACGGTTGCCAGAATCACTTCGGTTTCTTTGAAAATTGCAGTTACGGGAGCGTGTATTTTTAAATAAGGAGCGCTTTCCGGAGTATCAATAAGCAAGAGTTGCAATGTGATGTCAGTAGATGCGTTTAAAGTAACGAGCGTAATGCTGCCGCTGGTTTCAAGAGCTGATATGGTTGCTTTGATACGGTTCATGATCAAGGTGCGGAATAGCCGAAAGTTTCCAGAATTTCCTGCGCCTGTGACGAAAGAACAAAATCATAAAAGTTTTTTGCCGCTTTATTTTCAGAATCCCCCCTTTTTATGCGTACAATTCCCTGTTCTATCTTATCGTAGGCTTTTTCATCGATTTCCATATATTTTCCCTGATTTCTCATGGAAGGCGATAAAACGATCGACTTAGCCGTAAAGCCGATTTCTGCCGCTTTTGAGGAAACGAATTGGTTGGTCTGTGAAATGCTTTCACCAAAAACCAATTTCTTAGCAAGTGTTTTTTCTAAACCGTAATAATCCAAAACTTGC
>JBDNGW010000156.1:0-6638 GCA_041689735.1 Leeuwenhoekiella sp.
AACCAATTCTTCCTTGGATTCTTCCGTCCAGCCGCTTACAGCGACTTTTTCATCTTTCGCGTCAGCGCCCAATATTATTTTTTCGCTACCAAATTTCTGAATCCAGCCTTCAAAAACCTCAGGATTTTTTACAGCGATACTTCCGCCGGTAATCTGATTCGCGCCACATTCAAAAGCAACCCGCAAATCTTCATCCGTTTTCAAACCGCCACCAAAATCGACTTTTAAGCCTGTTTTTACGGCTATTTGTTCTAAAATCTTATGGTTTACGATATGTTCGCTTTTTGCTCCGTCAAGATCTACAAGATGCAAATAGGTAATCCCGTGCGCCTCAAACCGCTTGGCCACTTCCAGCGGATTCTCATTATATATTTTTTTGGTCGCATAATCACCTTTGGAAAGGCGAACACATTTACCGTCTATAATATCTATTGCGGGAATTATTTTAAAAGTCCCCCTAACCCCCAAAGGGGGAACTGTACTCATTGAACTGTTCATTTTCTTCATTATGTTTAACACATTATAGGATGCTTAAATTTTCAAAAAATTCTTTAGAATTTTTTCGCCAACTTTAGCACTTTTTTCCGGATGAAACTGCACGCCATAAAAATTATCTTTTTGCAGTGCCGAAGCATATTCGAGTCCGTACTCTGTAAAAGCAATCGCTTCAGCGCAGCGTGGGGCATAATAACTGTGCACAAGGTACATGAAGCTAGCTTCGGGTATATCTTTAAAAAGATCACTTTTTAAATCCGTTATCTGATTCCAACCGATTTGCGGCACTTTTATTCCCCCGCTTGTCTCCGACGAGGAGGTACGACGAGAGGAAGACATAGTTAGGGGGAAACGAATCACATCAACATCAAAAATACCCAAACCTTTGGTATTTCCTTCGGTGCTGCTGTGACACATTAACTGCATTCCCAGACAAATACCCAGAACCGGTTGTGTAAGCGTGGGAATTACTTGATCCAGACCAGTATCTTTAAGTTTCGCCATCGCGCTACCAGCTTCACCCACACCAGGAAAAATAACCCTATCCGCATTACGAATTTCCTCCTCATCGTGACTGAGCACCGCATTTACGCCAAGACGTTGAAAAGCGAATTTCAAACTCTGAATATTGCCCGCGCCATAATTGATGATGACAGTCCCCCCAGAAGTCCCCCCAACCCCCGAAGGGGGAGCTGAATTGCTTGCGGAAGTATTGTTTCTTTTCATATTTGTAATAATTATACAGAATTCTATTCCTATGTAACACGCATACTAGGAGTTTTCCCTTTTGTCTCCGACGAGGAGGTACAACGAGAGGAAGACATAGTTAGGGGGATTGGCTTTTACAAAACCCCTTTCGTACTCGGCAGCCACATACGTTCAGGATCGCGTTTCACGGCCATTTTTATTGCTTTTGCAAACGCTTTAAAGATCGCCTCGATTTTATGGTGCTCGTTGGTGCCTTCCGCTTTGATATTCAAGTTGGCTTTTGCGCCGTCGGTAAAGGATTTGAAGAAATGGTAGAACATTTCGGTAGGCATTTCGCCTATTTTTTCACGTTTGAAATCGGTTTCCCAGACCAACCAATTGCGGCCTCCAAAATCTATAGCTACCTGCGCCAAACAATCGTCCATGGGCAAGCAAAAACCGTAGCGCTCAATACCCAGTTTGTTTCCCAGCGCTTTGCTGAAAAGTTCGCCGAGTGCAATCGCGGTGTCTTCAATCGTGTGGTGCTCGTCAACTTCAAGATCGCCATTCACTTTTATTTCCAGATCCATTGCGCCATGACGCGCCACCTGATCGAGCATGTGGTCAAAAAACGCCAGTCCGGTATCTATTTTGCTTTTCCCCGTTCCGTCAAGGTTGAGTTTGATATAAATATCAGTCTCGTTTGTTTTCCTTGAAATTTCTGCGGTCCGCGACTCCAATTTTAGAAATTCGTAAATTTTCTCCCAATCGTTGCTTTCTAAGGCAATATAATCATCTATTTCACCTCGATTAATCGTGATTTCAGTTTCTCCCAGATGCGTTTTATCGTCCACAAAAATACCTTTAGCGCCCAGATTTTTGGCTAGCTCCATATCGGTAAGACGATCACCGATCACAAAGGAATTTTCCAGATCATATTCTTCGGAAAAATACTTATGCAACAATCCTGTTCCCGGTTTACGGGTATCCGCATTATCTTCTGGAAAAGTACGGTCTATAAAAATGTCGTTAAAAATCACACCTTCGTTTTCAAAAGCCTTCATAATAAAATTATGCACGGGCCAGAATGTATTTTCAGGAAAAACGTCCGTTCCCAGACCGTCCTGATTAGTAATCATCGCGAGTTCATAGTCCAGTTCTTTGGCAATTTTACCCAAATAGGCAAACACTTTGGGATAAAAAATCATCTTTTCAAACGCGTCGATCTGCTCATCTACCGTTTCCTTGATCATGGTACCGTCGCGGTCTATAAAAAGTACTTTTTTCTTGTTCATGATTCTTTGTTTTTCTTTAAATATGGATGATCAACAACCGCTTCTCGATCCGTTTTCACTTGCGCTGTCGCTTCGGAAAAAACACTCGAAACGACATTATTGGTAAATTAAACCTACAAGAGGGTCTTCAATACTAGACCTAACAGGTTTTTAAAACCTGTTAGGTCTTATTCAACGCAAATCACCTAAAACCTCAATCAGTTTTTTATTTTCTTCCGGCGTTCCTACTGTAAAACGCAGCGTATTTTCGCAAAGCGGTTGCTTGCTGCGGTTGCGCACCACGATTCCACGCTCCAACAATTGATTATACCGTTCGTCTGCATCGTCTACGCGAGCCAATATAAAATTGGCTTCGGAAGGGTAGATTTTAGCCACAAAAGGGACGTTTTTAAGCGTTTTTTGCAGTTTTTCACGTTCTTCTAGAATAAGCTTTATTTCTTTCTCAACGCCACGTTCATCCATGATCCGCTTTAGGGCGCTTTTTTGCGTGAGTCCGTTTACGTTGTAGGGCGGTTTTATTTTGTGCAACACGTCAATAATTTCCGCGGAAGCGAAACAGATTCCCAACCGGATGCCCGCCATACCATACGCTTTGGAAAGTGTTTGGGTAACTATAAGATTTGGATAATTATGCAACTGCGCCGACCAACTTTCAGCAGCGCTAAAATCGGCATAAGCCTCGTCAATAACGACCAAACCATTGAAGTTTTCGAGCAGTTTTTTAACTGATTTATCATCAAATCGGTTGCCAGTGGGATTATTTGGAGAACATAAAAAGATAAGTTTAGTCTGCGTATCTATCGCTTCTAAAATTTTCTCAACATCGGGTTCAAAATTAGCATTCAGCAAGACTTCTTTATTGTTCACCGCATTCGTTTCAGCCAGCACGCCATACATTCCGTAGGTGGGCGGCAGCGTGATCACATTATCCTGTCGCGGCTCACAGAACGCACGATAAATAAGATCGAGCACTTCATCGCTGCCATTACCGAACAAAATCTGGTCTACAGGAACCCGTTTTAAGGTGGAAAGATGCGATTTTAAGGTTACCTGCCGCGGATCTGGATAACGGTTCACTCCATTCTCAAAGGGGTTTTCATTGGCATCCAGAAAAACCATATCCTCCTTAAAATCTTTAAACTCATCTCTTGCGGAAGAATAGGGTTTCATGCGCGCCACATTGGGCCGGATCAGGTTTTTTATATCGAAATTTTGTATTTTCATTTGATTTTTGGTTGCACCTACTTTGAAGCTAGTTGCTGTTAAACCTACAAGGAACCCGGCAGAAAAAGCCGGGAATACCTTGCAGGTTGTGCTTAAGTTATTCCAAAGATTTCAGCCGAAGCGTAACAGCGTTTTTATGCGCCTGTAAACCTTCGGCGGTAGCCATGTGTTCAATAGCGGGACCGATATTTTTTATGCCTTCGGCGGAAACTTTTTGAAAGGTCATCTGCTTCATAAAACTATCCAGATTTACACCGCTATATTGTTTGGCATAACCGTTTGTGGGCAGCGTATGATTCGTTCCAGAGGCATAATCGCCGGCACTTTCGGGCGTGTAATTACCTATAAAAACCGAACCGGCATTCTGAATCTGATCCACAAAGAAATCGGTAGCTTCCATACAAACGATAAAATGTTCTGGACCGTATTCATCAATTAAATCAAGTGCTTCTTGGTTATTTTTGACCAAAATAAGTTTACTATTGGCAATGGCTTTTTCAGCTATGGCTTTCCTCGGAAGCGCTTGAATTTGCTGTTCAATTTCTTGCTCGACAGCTTTCAACATCGTTTTTGAGGTGGTTATCATGATTACCTGACTATCTACACCGTGCTCCGCTTGACTCAGTAAATCTGAAGCAACAAAAGATGCATTGGCGCTATCATCAGCAACAATCAGTAATTCCGAAGGGCCGGCGGGCATATCTATTGCAACATTATAGCGCGTTGCTACCTGTTTTGCCACGGTAACATACTGGTTTCCGGGACCAAAAATCTTATAGGTTTTCGGAATGCTTTCTGTACCAAAAGTCATTGCGGCAATTGCTTGAATTCCGCCAACTTTAAAAATTTGGTTCACGCCACAAAGTTGGGCGGTGTACAAAATCGCCGGATTTAAATTTCCGGATTTATCTGGAGGCGAACAAAGTACTATTTCCTTGCAACCTGCGATTTTTGCCGGTAGCGCTAGCATTAATATAGATGAAAATAAAGGCGCCGTACCGCCAGGAATATAAAGACCTACTTTCGCAATGGGCCGTTTTTCTTGCCAACAATGTACACCAGGAGCAGTTTCTACAGAAATTCGCTCGGTGCGCTGGGCATTGTGAAAGGTTTCAATATTTTTTTTTGCAAGCTGGATGGCTTCTTTAAGTTCGCTGTCCAACTTTGCAGCGGCAGACGCAATCTCTTCCGCACTTACTGCGATTTTTACCACAGAAACGCCGTCAAATTCTTCAGTATATCTTTTTGCGGCATCGTCCCCATTTTTCCTTACATCATCAAAAACGCGGTGCACGAGCGGTTCAATGGCCTCGTACGAAGTTGTGGGACGTTTGAGCAGATCAGACCAGTTTTCGCGAAGCGGATATTCAATCGTGTTCATTAGTGTTCTTTTTAATCTAAAAGGGTTCGTTTTAACCGCTTTGTCGTGCGATTTGCATCCTTAATTCACCATTTTTTCAATGGGACACACCAGAATTCCTTCGGCTCCATTTTCTTTTAATTCATTAATAACTTCCCAAAAGCGGTTTTTCCCAACTACGGAATGTATACTGCTCCAGCCTTTTTCCGCTAGCGGTAAAACGGTGGGGCTTTTCATACCCGGAAGCAGGGCGATTATATCAGCAACTTTTTCATTTGGCGCGTTCAGCAATACATATTTATAATCACGTCCTTTTAAAATGGACTGGATCCGGAACAATAGTTTATCAAGAATGGCCGTACGCTCGGCATCAATGTTGGTTGAAACTGCCAGCACCGCTTCGGAAGTGAGCATGACCTCCACCTCTTTTAAATTGTTTTTGAATAAAGTGCTCCCGCTGGAAACAATGTCGCAAATCGCATCGGCAAGGCCTATACTTGGCGCAATCTCCACAGAGCCAGTAATAATATGAAGCTCTGCCTGAACATCGTGTTTTTTTAAATATTGATTTACAGTATTTGGGTAAGAAGTGGCGATACGTTTGCCCTCAAGATCCTGCACTGTGTTGTAGCTTATTCCTTTAGGAATTGCAAGCGACACTTTACATTTAGAAAAACCAAGTTTCTGGGCAATGTTGATATCTTCGCCTTTTTCAACCAATACATTTTCGCCAATGATCGCAATATCAACCACCCCATCACGCAAATATTGTGGAATGTCGCCATTACGCAGGTAAAAAGCCTCTAAAGGAAAATTGCCGGCGCTAGCCTTTAGTTGATCCCTACCATTATCTATATGGATGCCGCAGTCCTTTAATATCTGTAGGGAATCCTCATTTAATCTTCCCGATTTCTGAATCGCAATACGTATTTTTTTCATCTCCATAAATAGTGTAAAAGCTCCAAAATAAAAACCCGCTTGATCTGTTCAAGCGGGTTTTAAAATATTTAGGCCACGACCGTCACATCTTACCGCGCTTGAAAGCGTGCATGGCTCTGATGGTGAGTGGTTTTTATTTTTTTCATCTGCTAAGCGAAATTAATAAATTTATTACGTTGTGGGATATAAAAATCCTCTTTATTTGTGATTGGATGATGTTATTTCAATTTTTATTTCTTCTGATATTATTTTTCTTTTCTAGAAAGACAAGCTTTATTGAACTACATACCGAAAAGTGGACGGCTTTGAACAAATAACCCCAATTTTTGTAAGAAAATGGCATTATCAATTTCTAAATAATATGAAATTTCATATTGACTTTGTTTGATTTTTAGGCTGGAGTAGTATAGGTGTTTTCTAATTAAAGCTTTTCAAAAAACATAAAAAAAACCTACAACATATAAATGAAGTAGGTTCTTTTTCTGTAGGAAATTTATACTATGGATCTGTTCAGAAATAAAGTGACCGAATTATAGGCAGTTATTTTGTTCATCAACAAGGCGAAAAACGCAGACATAGCCGTAGCTATGGCGAGTATTTTCAACGCAGTTGCTGGGCAAAAGAACCCATAGAAATGG
>JBDNGW010000157.1:0-3277 GCA_041689735.1 Leeuwenhoekiella sp.
CCAGAATAACGGGGGCACAATTCAAAATCTTCACAAAGCTGCTCCAGGCGTTCAATGCCTTTTGCGCGGGTAAAAAAGTAATCTAGCGCGCTGTCCTTATATTTAGAACGAATCAATGCCAGCTGTTTGGCGCCTGCCCTGTTCTGATAAGAAACGATACAGAATGGATTTTGCACCTTTTTCTGTGCCAGGTTGAATTTGGGATAATGCTTGGCTATTTTTTCAGATTCCAGTAAGAGCGCAATGAGTTCGTTACCGGTTACTTCATAATCTATACGATAGGTTTCCTGCGCGAGCAGGTATTCGCTGTTTTTCTTGCTGTAAAAATGACTGGTAACCCGTTGTTTTATATTTTTGGCCTTACCGGCATAAATTATCTTGCCTTTTTGGTCCATAAACAGGTAAATACCGGTCTTTTCTGGCAGGTTCTCGAGGTTTTCTCTATTGAGATGTGGAGGAAGCGTCGCCTCTTTGCTACGGGAGTGTAAGAAGGAACTGATCGTTTCCCCGTCTGGATCAAGGCTCAGAATCCTTTTAAAAAGCAGTACGGTCGCATCGGTATCTCCCTCTGCGCGGTGGCGATTATTTAGGGGTATGCCAAGCGAAGTGCACAATTTGCCCAAACTGTAGGAATATAATTTGGGTATGAGCTTTCGCGAAAGGCGCACCGTGCACAATTTTTTCCGGTTGAAGTCGCGCGCAATGGTTCGGAATTCACCGCGCAGCACGTTATAATCAAAATTCACATTATGCGCGACAAAAATGCAGCCCCTGGTCATGCGTTCTATCTCATCGGCGATCTCATGAAACTTTGGCGCATCTTCCACCATTTCATTGTCAATCCCAGTGAGACCGGTTATAAACCGCGGAATAAAACGCTCTGGATTGACCAGAGAAGTGAACTTTTCAATCACTGCGTCATCTTCCAGCAGTACAATACAGATCTCGGTTATACGGTTGCCATGCAACCCTTTGCCGGTAGTTTCTACGTCAATGATACTATAGCGCTGGGGAGCCATTGAAATTTTTTTGTGGATAGAGCACAAAGATAGTTTAAAATAGGAATAAATCCATAATAAGGGAATTTATCCTCGAGGCTTGCTAGGGATTATTTTAAAATAATGATCGCAGTTTAATATAATGGGTATTGCAAAATTTGCCAGTTTGCTTAACCATAAACTTTATTTCAAATGGTTTTTAAGTGTTCTGCGCTGGGAATAACCAACTTCCACACTTTCCACGCCCTAAAATTATTCCATAATTATATGATGCGATTTATACGAAGTAAAACGTAAAATTTAAGTCCCAGAACTTTCAGCAATTGATTATTAAACTTGAAAGTATATGTTCAAACCCCTCCGCCTACGGCATACCGAAACACGTTCGGCACAGGCTCTCCCCTTGAAAAAAGGGAGGAACTTTTACAATAAAAACATTCAGTTCCCAAGAATTATTGAATATGTCTTATTTCAAAACTCACACCTACAACAAGACAACCCTGCTACAACACCTTACATATCTCTAAAAAGAAAAACCTTCCTAAGCAGAATAACAGTCTCACATCTTTTCTCTTTTTTCTCTTTTCTATCGTCTATTCTCTTTTCTCTATATTCTCTTTTCTATCTCAAAATCCCCTCAATGTCATTCAATTCCTCATCATTAAAATCAAGATTTTGCAAAGCTTCCACGTTATTTTTGAGTTGTTCAACCTTACTCGCCCCTACCAGCACGGAGGTTACCCGCTGATCTTTCAGCAACCAGGCGATTGCCATTTGCGCTAGGCTCTGGTTACGGTTTTCAGCGATTTCGTTCAGTTTTTTGACCTGTTCGACCACTTTTGGGGTTATTTGATCTTCGTTGAGGTAAGTTCCCGGAGTTGCTGCGCGAGAATCTTTTGGTATTCCGTTGAGGTACTTTCCAGTGAGAATTCCCTGTTCCAAAGGGGAGAAAACAATGCTTCCCACGCCTACTTTTTCGAGTGTATCGAGCAGTTTATTTTCTTCCACCCAGCGATCCATCATATTGTAACGCGGCTGGTGGATAAGGAATGGAGTTCCCATTGCTTTTAATAATTCCGCGGCACGTGCGGTTTCTTCCGCTTTATACTGCGAGATACCCACGTAGAGCGCCTTGCCTGAACGCACGATCTGATCTAGCGCGCCCATTGTCTCCTCCAGCGGAGTTTCTGGATCGGGGCGGTGGTGGTAAAAAATATCCACATAATCCAGTCCCATACGCTGTAGCGACTGGTCAATGCTGGCGATAAGGTATTTTCTGGAGCCAAAATTACCATAGGGCCCAGGCCACATATCCCAACCCGCTTTTGAGGAAATGATAAGTTCGTCGCGGTAGGGCTTAAAATCCTCCTTAAAAATTCGGCCAAAATTCTCCTCGGCAGAACCGTACGGCGGCCCGTAGTTATTGGCCAGATCAAAATGGGTGATCCCATGATCAAAAGCGCTCCTCAAAATATCACGGCCATTCTCAAAATTATCCTGATTGCCGAAATTGTGCCAGAGCCCCAACGAAATAAGTGGAAGTTTTATCCCGCTCCTTCCGCAACGGCGGTATTGCATACGGTCATATCGATTTTCCGAAGCGTTATAGGTCTGTGTAATGTTCATGGGTTGATATTTTTTTGATACGTTAGTATAAAATTGATAAGCAGTTTTATCCTTGTTTTTTGATCTTCAAGATCTGGGTAATAGCTGTATCTTTTACCCGTATAAACTTGAACTCAAAGGTAGCCTCTGGATTAATGGAATCAAAATAGGATTTTGTCTTGTTGCCTAACTTTTTGAATCCCACGGTGGGTTTTAGGTATAAGGAACCATTAAAAATCAGTTATTTTTATTGAGGCACGATTTCATGCTGTTTTTTTTGATTCTTTCCTCGTTATTCTATTTTTAAGATCATTGCCAGATAAATAATAAACAACTGTTTTTCAATGTATTTCTTGTTTATGCGATCGCGATAGGATGCACGTTCCCATTGTCGCTCAAGGTATTTGAGGGAGCAAATCTTTGACGGGATGGTCGTAGTAGGCATCACAGGATTACGGCTAATAATGTAGATACATTCTTATTTATTATCTTTAACTAACAACTTTAGCAAAATATCTGGAAGCAGTAGATGATATTTATTCATACTAGATCCATGAAGAAGTGGGCGGCTTATTTATGCAAAGTGGCCATCAACCGGATGCCAGCGAAACAAATAAAACTGCACAGAATATGACTTGGAAGTGCTTCTAAGAACTTTACTCAAGTTTCGCACC
>JBDNGW010000158.1:0-4102 GCA_041689735.1 Leeuwenhoekiella sp.
AATCATTTTATAATTTTGTAGAAATTACTACAAATCTATCATTTTATGGCTATACGAGTTAATATAGTATCAATTAAGGCTAATAAACAGGGAAAGACTATTTTAGGTAATCTTTAAATTTGTCCAAAATAATAATTATGATACAATGGGAAGGGGTAATGCCCGCAGTAACGACCAAATTCACCGAAAATGATGAACTGGATCTAAAAATGTTTGAAAAGAATATCAATGCACAACTCGATGCAGGGGTAAACGGAATTGTTTTAGGTGGGACTTTAGGCGAGGCTAGCACGCTTACCGCGGAAGAAAAGGAAACCCTGGTGGTAAGGACCCTTGAGATCACAAACGGAAAAGTGCCAGTGATCATCAACGTTGCCGAGCAATCAACTAAAATTGCCATACAAGTGGCGCAGCGCGCGGAAGAACTGGGTGCTAACGGACTTATGCTCCTGCCGCCCATGCGCTATAAAGCAACGGATTTATTTTAAGGAAATTGCCAAAAGTACCGCACTGCCCATTATGATCTACAACAATCCCGTGGATTATAAAATCGAAATAACACTGGATATGTTTGAAGAATTATTGCAACTTGATACTATCCAAGCTGTAAAAGAATCTACGCGCGACACCAGTAACGTAACCCGTATTAAAAACCGTTTTGGCGATCGTTTAAAAGTGCTTACCGGCGTAGACACGATTGCACTTGAAAGTTTGGCAGCTGGCGCAGATGGCTGGGTAGCCGGACTTGTAGTAGCCTTTCCGCGAGAGACCGTGGCCATTTACAAACTGGTAAAAGCAGGCAGAATTGAAGAGGCGCTCACTATTTACCGCTGGTTTATGCCACTTCTTGATCTGGATATCTCACCGCAATTAGTACAGAATATCAAGTTGGCCGAAGTTGCTACAGGTTTGGGTACAGAAAATGTGCGGGCACCTCGTTTACCGCTGCATGGCGACGAGCGTAAACGCGTGCAGACCATTATCGATAAAGCGATGTCCAACCGACCAAAACTGATGGATTATAAAGAAATCTAGAATTTGAGCTAGCAATTCATACAAGTCTAAATTGCTTATTATAAGTGATTATTAGACCGAAAAAGGGGCAAAAAGAGCCATTTATAGAGTAAAAAGGGGTTTTCTGAAAGTGAATTTTTAATGAATTTCAGTAAGATTGCCCTATTTTGTTTGAATACATAAAAGAAGATAAAACATGATTACAGGAAAAAATTATATAGGCGAAACGCTTTCCAATGAAGGAAAAACGAAGTATAAAACCATTAACCCTGCAACAAATACCGAAAACGAAAACACTTTTTTTGAAGCGACCAAAGAAGAAATGAATCTGGCCGTGGAAAAAGCTGCCAAGGCCTTTCCGGTCTATAAAAATAAAAGCGATGTCGAGAAAGCGGGTTTTCTGGAAACCATTGCAACGGAACTGGAGTCGAACGCGGCGGCTTTAAAAGAAATGTTCCGAACCGAATCCGGTCTTCCCGAAGGCCGTTCCAACGGTGAGTTTGCAAGGACTACCGGACAGTTGCGCGCTTTTGCCGAAATGCTCAAAGAAGGTAGTTGGGTGGAAGCAATCATCAGCAAGCCCGAAGGAAAACCGGATATCAGGCGCATGCAAATACCTTTTGGTCCCGTGGCCATTTTTGGGGCCAGTAATTTTCCGTTTGCCTTTTCCACCGCCGGTGGAGATACGGCCAGTGCGCTGGCTTCGGGATCTCCAGTGGTGGTTAAGTCGCATCCCATGCACGCGGGTACCGGTGAACTGGTCGCAGAAGCGATCATTAAAGCGGCAAAAAAAACCGGAATGCCGGACGGCGTTTTTTCGAACCTTAACAGTAAAGGCATAGAAGTGGGCGAGTGGCTGGTAAAACATCCCAAGATCAAGGCGGTTGGGTTTACCGGCAGCTTTAAAGCGGGAACGGCGCTGTACAAATTGGCCGCACAACGCGACGAACCTATCCCGGTCTATGCAGAGATGGGCAGTATCAATCCCGTGATCGCACTGCCTTCTGCCCTGACGGAAAAAGCACAGTTCTGGGCCGAGCAATTTGCAGGATCGATCACTGCGGGCAGCGGACAGTTTTGTACCAATCCCGGACTTATTTTAGGTATAAAAAGCCAAAAATTGGACGATTTCACCCGTTTTTTAGGCGAAAACATCAATAAAATACAACCTTCTGTGATGTTGCATCCCAATATCAAAAAGCAATATGATGCTTCCAAAAGCGAAATGCTTCAGCAGGAAAATTATACGGTAATTGCTGCGTATGAAGATAAAGTAGCTGAAAATTTTGGAACACAACAAGTCATTAAAGTGGCCGGTGAAGAATTCCTTCGGAATAAAAATTTCCATAAAGAGGTTTTTGGACCATTTTCCATCGTGGTGGAATGTAAGGACAAAGCCCAGCTCACCGAAATCATTCAAAATCTGGAAGGCCAACTTACCGGAACCATTTTGAATGCCATAGAAAACGAGCTTCAGGATTACGAAGAAACCATTGAAGCGCTCACTGCAACGGTAGGGCGCATCCTTTATAACAGCGTACCCACCGGCGTTGAGGTTTGTGCGGCGATGACGCACGGCGGCCCTTTCCCCGCAACTTCAAATGCTAAATTCACTTCGGTGGGTCTAACTGCGGTACAGCGCTGGGTGCGGCCAGTTTCCTACCAAGATTGGCCGGATGCGCTTTTGCCAGAGGCTCTAAAAAATGGTAATTCGCTTCAAATATCGCGTGAAATAAACGGAAAATTGACTAAAGATGCCATTTAACGTACTTCGTGGAGCCTAATTTTTAGAGGCACGTCTTGAAGCTGAAAAACGATTAAAACTAAATTCCTTAAGGGCATTCCCCGAGATTGTTTATTTATGGCGAGAAAAACCTTTTTTTGTGTAGATGCACACACCTGCGGAAATCCAGTGCGGGTGGTTGCCGGCGGTGGCCCTTTTATTGAGGGCACAACGATGAGTGCAAAGCGTCAGAATTTTTTAAGGGATTACGATTGGATTCGCCGTGGTCTTATGTTTGAGCCGCGCGGGCACGACATGATGAGCGGCAGTATTTTATTTCCTCCCGCCCAACCAGAAAATGACTGCGGCGTGCTGTTTATCGAGACCAGCGGCTGTTTGCCCATGTGCGGTCACGGCACTATCGGTACGGTTACGGTGATGATTGAAGAAGGTTTGGTCACGCCAAAAGTGCCGGGTAAACTGCGCTTGGAAACACCAGCTGGTCTGGTCATGGTCTCGTATAAGCAGGAAGGGAAAAAAGTGAAATCGGTCAAGATCGTGAATGTCAAATCGTATCTGGAAGCTGAAAATATTGCTGTAAACTGTTCAGATTTGGGCGATTTAAAAGTGGATGTCGCCTACGGCGGAAATTTTTATGCAATTGTGGAGGTTCAGGAAAATTTCAGCGGACTAGAAAATTTTCAGGCCAGTCAACTTATTACCTGGAGCCGGGAGTTGCGGAAGACCCTTAACCTAAGTCATGAGTTTATTCATCCCGAAGACGCAACGATCAACGGTTTGAGTCATATTTTATGGACGGGAAAAGTCTTGGACCCCGCTTCAACTGCGCGCAATGCCGTTTTTTACGGTGATAAGGCCATAGACCGCTCACCATGTGGCACGGGAACTTCCGCCAGGATGGCGCAATGGTATGCGCAGGGAAAGCTAACAAAAGGATTTCCCTTTGTACATGAAAGCATTATAGGCAGCAAATTTACAGGTAGGATAGAAGAGGAGACTACACTTGGTGATAAAAAAGCGATCGTTCCCAGCATTGAAGGTTGGGCGTATATTACGGGCTATAATACGATTATCATTGACGACGACGACCCTTATGCGCATGGGTTTCAGGTGTTGTAAATTAAGCCCCCTAGCCCCCTAACAAGCCCCCTAGCCCCCGAAGGGGGAACTAGCTACTTGTGGGAAGACTTGCAAGGCGATGTGCTAAGGATCTGTTTAGAAATAACCTGCCCATTTCTATGGGTTCTTTTGCCCAGCAACTGCGCCTGCCTTTGCCGGTAGGCAGGTTGAAAATACTCGCCATAGCTACGGCTATGTCTGCGTTTTTCGCCTTGTTGATGAACA
>JBDNGW010000159.1:0-4167 GCA_041689735.1 Leeuwenhoekiella sp.
ATGTTTAATACTAAGAACTTTTTTAAACCAGCCTACGTGCCTTTGGCAGGCAGGCTGACTTCTTTTTGATTTTCATCCAGATAGCTATCGGGATTATGAACCCTGCCTTGTCCGGCAGGCAGGCGTGGCGTAATCTAACAATTGACGAATATCCCGATATTCCCAAATTTTTATACTTCGCCAGACCCACAAACTACTTAAAATCATTTCGAATTGACCTTAAACAAGTTCTAAGCTGAAAAATAAACAGCGAAACAGTATATCTTTGTTCGACTAACCAATTGAATATTAAAATCCAATGAGCTTTTTAAAGAAAATATTCTCGAAAGACAAAAAGGAAACCCTTGATAAAGGACTGGAAAAAACGAGCACTACGTTTCTTTCCAAATTGAGCAAGGCCGTTGCCGGAAAATCAAAGGTAGATGATGAGGTGCTCGATAACCTGGAAAACGTACTCGTTTCTAGTGATGTGGGCGTAACTACAACTATTAAGGTCATCAACCGCATTGAGGAGCGCGTGGCCAAAGATAAATTCCTTGGCACCGCCGAACTTAACCAGATACTTCGTGAAGAAATTGCCGCACTTATGAGCGAAGTCAAGACCGGCGATGCCGAAGATTTTAGCGTTCCGGTAAAAAAACCGTACGTGATTATGGTCGTGGGCGTGAATGGTGTTGGCAAAACCACCACAATAGGCAAACTGGCCTATCAGTTCAAAAAGAAAGGCCTCAAAGTTGTGCTTGGTGCCGGTGATACTTTTAGGGCCGCAGCAATCGAGCAATTACAGATCTGGGCAGACCGCGTAGATGTGCCCATTATCAAACAGAAAATGGGGAGTGATCCTGCTTCGGTAGCTTTTGATACCGTAAGCAGCGCAGTAAAAATGGACGCCGATGTCGTGATTATAGACACTGCGGGCCGTTTGCACAATAAAGTCAACCTCATGAACGAACTTACCAAGATCAAGCGCGTCATGAAAAAGGTAATCGATGATGCTCCAGACGAGGTCTTACTCGTCCTCGATGGTTCCACCGGACAAAACGCTTTTGAACAGGCGAAACAATTCACCGCCGCCACCGAAGTCACTTCCCTCGCAGTGACCAAACTCGACGGAACCGCAAAAGGCGGTGTGGTAATAGGCATCAGCGACCAGTTTCAGATACCAGTAAAATATATTGGAGTAGGGGAAGGGCTTGAAGATTTACAGGTTTTTAATAAATATGAGTTTGTGGATTCTTTTTTTAAATAAATGTAACCCCGCTTTCAAAATCCGCAAAGCGGAGCATTGAACGCGGCTGGTTGAATTTATCCCGATTCCTATCGGGATCTCAGCGTAGTGAGTAACCCCGCTTTCAAAATCCGCAAAGCGGAGCATTGGACGCGGCTGGTTGAATTTATCCCGATTCCTATCGGGATCTCAGCGTAGCGATAAACCCCGCTTTCAAAATCCGCAAAGGAGAGCATTGAAATCGGCTGGTTGAACCTGCCTGCCTTTTAGTAGGTTTATCCCGAATTTATTTCCGTATTCCAACGCAATGGTTAACCCAACATGCAGAAGCTATTTTTATCCCACCGAATGTGGCTGTTTTGCCAACGCGCTCGGATTGTCTATTGAATTAAAGACTGAAGAGTACTACTCAAAGCCATAAAATAGCTTTAAGTTATCATTTATTTGCGCCTCTCCTAAAAATCTTCCTATGTTTTTAAGGTGAAGGTGAATTTATAAATTTCAGGTATTAAAAATAGCTATATCTTGTCACAATCACATTTTTTATACTCACGATTGTGCTTTATTATTACTGGACCTTTCGTATTTTAGAAGTCTCACAATCATCAATTCCACTCCATGAAAAAAACACTACTCCTTCTATCCATTCTTGCTCTTTCCGCCTGTAAAGACGCAAAAACCAACCAAAACACCGACAAATCGGTAGAAAACGATACCATAACCGCACTCGAGGAACGCGAATATAAAGTCCTCGATTCCAAAGAAATTGATGTCGATTCCCTTTGGGCGCCTTTTGATAAAGCGCTTGCTGGCTTTTCAGAGTCGGATTACGAGCAGATAAAACCGCTTGTTTATGAGCAAACAATTCCCGAGATTCAGACCGCTATTCAAAATGGGCAACTCACCTACGAAAAACTTGTTCTCTTTTATTTACACCGAATCAAAAAATACGACAGGGAGAACGATTTGTCGCTTAATTCGGTTATTTCCCTCAATCCAAAAGTGCTTGAAGAAGCTAGAAATCTGGATAAAAATAAGGAAAAAGCACCAGATATCTATTCTATTTTCGGGATGCCGGTGCTTTTAAAAGATAATATCAATACTTCCGGAATGCCCACAACCGCTGGTGCGGTGGTTTTTGCAAATAATAACGCTGATGATTCCTTTATCGTAAAGCGCCTTAAAGAAAATAGCGCATTGATTTTGGGAAAGGCCAACTTAAGTGAATGGGCTTACTTTTTCTGTGGTGATTGCCCCAGTGGATATTCTGCGGTGGGCGGGCAGACGCTCAATCCGTATGGCCGCAAGATCCATGATACCGGCGGTTCGAGTTCGGGCAGCGGTGTTTCTATGGCGGCCAATTTTGCCGTTGCTGCAGTGGGCACCGAAACCTCGGGCTCCATTCTTTCGCCCTCGAGCGCCAATTCGGTCGTGGGCTTAAAACCTACCGTTGGTCTGTTGAGCCGTAGTGGCATTGTACCCATTTCAAGTACGCTAGATACGCCTGGGCCCATGACGCGCAGTGTGGTGGACAACGCGATTATGCTTGATGCACTTTTAGGAGTAGATATGAAGGATTCCGCTTCCGCGAAAATGAATGCAAAATCAACCGATTTCAGTACTAAAATCACCGAAATTAAGGATATTAAGGCGTTTTTGAAGGATAAGCGTTTAGGTTATTATGAGGAATACATGGAGGAAGATACATTGTACAATCAGGCAATTACTACACTCAAAAATGCCGGCGCTACGCTGGTTGCGCTCGATAGTGCAGACATCGATCTGCCAGAATTCACACGCGTCTTGAATCTTGACATGAAAAAAGATTTGCCCGATTATATCGCCAATTATGGCGGCTCAGACTTAAAGGTGAATAACCTTGACGAGATTGTAGCTTTCAATAAAAACGATTCTAGCAGAACTATGCCATACGGACAGAAATTACTTTACGGCGTGCTGAAAGACAAGGCCAGTGAAAATGAATTCAACAAAATCAAAGACACATTGCAAGCACGCGGAAGACAGTTTTTTGATCAGGCAATGAAACCTAATAATCTGGATGCGGTTCTTTCCATTAATAATTTCATGGCCGGTTACGCCGCGGTTGCAAAGTATCCCGCGCTCACCGTTCCCATGGGCTATACCAACGAGAACCAACCTATGGGACTTACTATTATCGCTTCCGGCGGATCTGAAGCCCAACTTTTACAATTGGGTTACGCCTACGAGCAGCTTTCCGCGAAGCGAAAAACACCTGAAGATTACCGGTAATTCGGTTTTTACCGCGGAATTTCTTATGGATGAAATACAAATCAGTGTTGTTATTGTTTTTCTTCATTGAAGAAATTTACGTATTACGTTTTTCAAAAGAGTAAATTGGTTTTCAAATGGGCGTCCTTTCTTATATTCAAGGAGTAACCAAGGATTCACAGCGTGGGCGATATAACTTATTTACTTCTTTAGAATAAGCCCAGTTGTGCAACTTTATATTCTAAATCGAGTATCTAAAGTAATCGATCATATATTCCTCTCGCAATACGCTTATGAAACACATTTTACTTTTTAATACTGCTTATTTAATGATGATTTCCTTCTGTTACACGCAGGATGTGCAGCAGGATGATAGCGATTCATCGGGAATCAGTAATTTGGGTCTTTATAATGGAAATCTCGCTGAGGTGGGGCTCTTTAAAAACACTTCGGTTATTTTTGGTCCATCTATGAATGAAACCAGTATGTACAATTTCGCTGAGTTTCCTATTTTGATTCAATTTACAGCGCAGAAATGGCAATTCTATACCGGTGGACAGATCAACTGGATGCTAGATAGAGACGAACTTCTTCGGGGAAATCGTTTTGGCGGAAATAGCTTTGGGCTTTCGGTCCCTATAGGAATTCGTTATAATGTAAACGAGAACCTATTTTTGGAATCAAAATAC
>JBDNGW010000160.1:0-6016 GCA_041689735.1 Leeuwenhoekiella sp.
CTCTTTCATCTATTCATCTATCCCTCACTCCGAAAGTTTTTCCAGCGCATTATCAAGATCAAAACCTTCCAATGAATCAATAATCATATCTGGAGCAAAGGCATAATTACCAAGATCTGCCCGTTTGGATACACCAGATAGCGTTAATATGGTTTTGTAGCCCATTTGTATCGACCCGAGAATATCAGTATCCATCGTATCCCCTATGACAATGGTCTGATCTGTGGTAAGGCCTAGTTTTTTCCGTGCGGCGCGCATCATTACCGGACTGGGCTTTCCTACTGAAAATGCAGGTTTTCCGGTAGCTTCTTCTATCATTTTAACGATCGCTTTGATCCCAAGATTGGACCAACCGATTTTTTGTGGCGAGGGATCGAGATTTGTGGCGATCAATTTGGCTCCGCCCAAAACCATATCTACCGCTTTATTGGCCATTTCCAAAGTGAAATTACGCCCCTCGCCGATGACCACATAATCTGGATCCTGAGTGACCAGCGAATAGCCGTTGTTATGCAAACTCGATATCAGTCCGCCCTCGCCCAGCACGTATGCCGTTCCATTGGGATGCGTGAAACTTAAAAACCAGGCCGTTGCCATGGCGCTCGTGTACACATTTTCTTCGGAAACCTTAATGCCCATGGGGCGCAGTTTATTGACCACATCTATAGGACTGCGCTGACTATTATTAGTCATGAACAGAAAAGGAATTTCTTTTTTCTGAAGTTGAGTAATGAAGGTATCTGCGCCTGGAATAAGATCATTACCACTGTAAATAACTCCGTCCATATCAATTAGAAAACCCTTATCCATAAGTTCAATTTTAATTATGTTAAACGTAAAAATAGCTATTAATAGCCTTAAATCGCTAAAATCACGTATTTTCGATGTAAATCATCACTTTTCAAACTCTTTTTTAAAAAAATGGGTTGCGTCGTGAATAAGCTGATCCAACTTTTTATTTTCAAAAATAACCCGTTTTTCATCCCATTCCAGATAATTAATAAAATCCTGAAGTACCAGTTTTCGATTTTCGGCAATACTGTCTATATCAAAATACAACTTACCGGTGCGCCGTACAAAAAAATCGGCCAGGCTGTTGGTCATTTCATAGTGAATGCTGTACCAGAGTTCAGCGCGCACCAGGCGTTCCTGAACGTCTGGATTGAGAAAGAAATTGATTTTCTTCTTAATAATATCGGTCTGTTTGCCATAGGTGGCCGTAAAATACCAGGCCAGATACCTCGCATTCTTTATTTGTAGCTCCTCAAATTCCAGTTCCAGCTGACTTTGATAAAGGTTCACCTCTTTGGTATTCCGCAAATGATGTGAGGTAAGGGCAATATGTTCCGTACGTGACGGGTCAAACTTTTTAGTATGCTTCTTCTGCAATTGTTCGATGACAGTTTCATTGACACGCTCGGCCATCTTTCGGTAGCCGGTGAGTTTTCCGCCAGCAATGGAAATCAGTCCACTTTTAGTTACGAAAATTTCATCCTTTCGCGACAGCTCAGAAGGATCTTTTTCCTCCTCATGAATCAAGGGACGCAAACCGGCCCAATTCGATTCAATATCGGCCATTGTCAGGTGGATATCGGGGAAGGTGTTGTTTATTGCATCAAGTAAATACTGAGCATCGGTTTCCGTGGCGACCACATGATCCAGATCACCACTATAATCCGTATCCGTAGTGCCCACGTAGGTGATACGCCCGCGCGGAATGGCAAAGATCATTCGGCCATCTGGGACGTCAAAATAAAGCGATTGGCCCACCGGTAATTTTTCCTTCGGAAAGACAATATGAACGCCTTTGGTAAGGTGGAGGTGCTTATTGTTCATACTTCTATCTTTTTTACGGACTTGATCTACCCACGGCCCGGCCGCCGAAACAAAGGTTTTGGACTCTATCTCAAAGAATTTATCCGTATTGTGATCTTTGCATTTTAGAGCGGTCACTTTGCCTTTGTAATCGTAAATGAAATCTTCCATCTCGCAATAATTGAGGCAAATGGCACCAAAACCAGCCGCTTTTTTAAGTAGTTCTATAGTTAGGCGCGCATCATCAGTGCGGTATTCGGCATAATAGCCACCGCCCAGTAAATGTTCGGCATCCAGCAAGGGTTCAAGCTTCAGGGTCTGATCTTTATCAAGCATTTTACGTTTGTCCTTCTCCTCAACATTGGCAAGCAGATCATACACTTTCAGCCCTATGGAAGTCAATATTTTTCCATATTGCCCGCCTTCAATTAGCGGGAGCAGCATTTTTTCGGGAATTACTAGATGCGGAGCCAGTTTATGTACAATAGCGCGTTCCGTGCCAGATTCTTTGACCAGGCCTATTTCCATTTGTTTGAGATACCGAAGTCCGCCGTGCACCAGTTTGGTGGATTTATTGCTGGTGCCAGAGGCAAAATCGTTCTTTTCTACCAGGCAAACACTCATTCCGCGGGATACCGCGTCCAGTGCGATACCGGCGCCGGTTACGCCACCTCCGATGATCATGAGGTCAAATTTGGTCGTCTGCGCCCTTTCCAGATAGCGCTCCCTGTCCATTATGCTGAAACGCAACGGAGATTCTTCTTTTTCAAAATTTTCGGCGTAGCCGGAACGCGTGCGCAGGACGGCCAGATCCCAACCGCGAATTTTCTCCTTGCGCTCGTGTGCACTTAATCGAGGCTCAAAAATGCGATCTACCTGCCTGATTTTGGAAATTTCCTTTTCGGTCCATATACCGGCCCGTATCCCGGCCAAAAAAGCAGCACCCAGTGCGGTCACTTCCAGCATTTGCGGACGATCCACTTCCGCATCCAGAATATCCGACTGAAACTGCATCAGATAATCATTTGCACTCGCCCCGCCATCTACTTTCAAGGCTTTCATCTGCTTGCCGCTATCTTCGATCATCGCGCTGATCACATCTTTTACCTGATAGGCCATTGCCTCTACCGTTGCTTTTATGATCTCGTTTTTACCGGTGTTAAAAGTAAGGCCCTGTATCGTTCCCTTTGCCTTAGCATCCCAGTGCGGCGCGCCCAGACCGGCAAAAGCAGGGACAAAATACAGATCTTCCAAAGCTCTTGTCTCTAGACATATATTCTCGGTTTCTGCAACGTCTTCTATAAAACCCAGACTGTCGCGCAGCCACTCCATACTCGCGCCACCTACAAAAACACTTCCCTCTAGGGCATATTTGACTTTTTCACCTTCCAGCGTGCAGCATAAAGTGGTCAACAGTCCGTTTTTTGAGAAATAAGGTTTTTTACCGGTATTGAGCAGCATAAAACAGCCGGTTCCGTAGGTGTTTTTGGCCATTCCTGATTTATGTCCGCCTTGGCCAAACAGCGACGCTTGCTGGTCGCCGGCCACTCCATAAATGGGAATATGACGCTCTTTATAAGAAATACTGCCAAAATCTGAAGCTGATTCCCGCACCTCGGGCAGCATGGACGCGGGAATGTCAAACTCTTCCAGAAGTTCTTTGTCCCAAGCAAGATCATTAATGTTATAGAGCATCGTGCGGCTCGCATTGGTATGATCTGTGAAGTGATTTCCGGTGAATTTATAAATCAACCAACTGTCAACGGTTCCAAACAGTAGTTCGCCATTTTCAGCTTGTGCCCGAGCGCCTTTTACATTGTCCAGGATCCATTTTATTTTTGTTGCTGAAAAATAGCTATCTATAATAAGACCCGTTTTTTTTGCGATTTCACGTTGCAAACCTCTTTCCCGAAGCCCAGCGCACATGCCCTCAGTACGTTTATCGAGCCAGCAGATAGCTCTATATATGGGTTCGCCGGTCGTTTTGTTCCAGACCACCACAGTCTCGCGCTGATTAGCGATCCCGATGCAGGCAATTTCCTCGATTGCATTATCTGCCTTTGCCAGCACTTCTTCAAAAACCTGTTTTTGATCTTCATAAATCTGTAGCGCATCATGCTCCACCCAACCCGATTGTGGATAATATTGCTTTAATTTTTTCTGGGCCAGGTGCACGATTTCCCCTTTTATGTTGAAAAGGATTGCGCGGGTACTCGTGGTTCCCTGATCAAAGGCAATGACATACTTTTTGCTCATGGTTATTGGATCTCAAATTGATATTTTAATTCCTGCTCATACACATCGCCGGGCGCCAAGATTGTGCTGGGAAAGTGCCCATGGTGCGAGGCATCGGGAAAATGTTGTGCCTCTAGGCAGAGCGCGGGTGCCTTTGCCGCAATCATACCGTACTTGCCAGGCCATTGCCCAATGTTTGCCGCGCTATAAAACTGCAGGCCGGGCTGTGTGCAGAACAGACGAAGGGTTATATTGCCTTGCGGCGAAATCAAAACCGCCGCGGGTTCTTCTACGTTTCTCTCGTTAAGTACATAATTATGGTCAAAACCTCCCTCGATCTGTACCAATTTATCGCCCAAAACAGCCGATTTTCGGAAGTCCATGACCGTTTTCTCAACCGTTTTGAGTTCGCCTGTGGGAATATTTCCTGCTTTTTTAGGAAGGTATTCGTTGGCATTTATCATTAACTTATGCCTCAGAATGTTTTCATCTTGTGAAAGGTTAAAATAATCGTGACGGGTAAGATTTACGTGCGTTTTTTTATCGGTTACCGCTTGATGGTTAAATATAAGTGTATTTTCTTGCCATTCAAAACTGATTCTTACCTGTAGGTTTCCGGGGTAGCCCTCT
Source organism: Leeuwenhoekiella sp. (assembly GCA_041689735.1). Taxonomy (GTDB): domain Bacteria; phylum Bacteroidota; class Bacteroidia; order Flavobacteriales; family Flavobacteriaceae; genus Leeuwenhoekiella. The sequence goes on from JBDNGW010000160.1 coordinate 4,681, forward strand.
TCCCCGTTCGGACTGATATACGTGAGGATCAATTTTTCATTTTCCACCTCATAATCCCAGTATTTTTTACCAAAACCTTCCACTCCTCCGTGCAATTGATTCTCGCCTTCATTTGGCGTAAGCTGAATGGTTTCGCCGTCTATGAAAATCTCTGACTTTGCAATGCGGTTTGCGTTCCTGCCCACAATACAGCCAAAAAAAGGATTCTCCCCCTCGTATTGCTCCATCTCGTTGAACCCGAGCACACAATCAATGGGTTTGCCACTTTCTTGTGGGATCAGTAATTTTTGAAGTGTCGCGCCGTAGTTGAGCACATGTGCTTCTATTCCTTTTATTGAAGTGAGACAGAAGCGATAAACTTCTTGTCCATTTTTAGTGGTACCGAAAAAATCTTTAGTCAAGGTATCTTGTATTTATGTCGTGTTAAAGATACGGTTTGAAGAAAGATGGAAAAATTTTAAATGCTTAAATGCGTCGAAGGTTTCCGATTTCCTTTTAAAAAAACGGATGTATTTCTACTAAAAACAGATCAAAATAACCTAAAAGCTAACCGATTTCAGTTAATAATGCTATAAGTTCATGAGCAGTGGCCACACCTTTATCTTTATTGTACCAAAGCTGTAGATCTTCCTTAAATTCTGGGGGCAGCGTTCCGTATGATTTTTTACATTCCACCACCATTTCTGCGGCCGGTTCTGGGCGCGGTCCCCAAGTATAAAGCACCATTCCACTAGCTGCATCTTGTACGATAAGTTTAGGGATTGACTCTTTGCCGTCGGTAAGAAAAGCATCCATGAGCTGCGGGTGATCATCCCGCAAAACGATTGAAAAATCAATATTTTTATTTTGCTCTGCGATCTTGTTCATTATGGGCATGGTATGCGCCGCATCGCCGCACCAACTTTCAGTAAGGACGAGCCAGTTTAGATTGAGTTTGAGTTTTTTTATGGATTCAATCTGTGTTGCAGTGAGCTTAAAAAGTTTATCCCACCGGTGCATCCTACGGTCATTGAGCTCGGTATATTTAGAGAGTGCCTCGGTCTGTGTATGTCCAGTACTGGTATAAGAAGTTGTATGGTTTGCCACCAGAACACGGTATTCGGCGTAAGAAATACCGTCTTTGAGCGCCCCTTTAACCAGTTCTTCTTTTTCTAATACAGAGATATGTTCCATCATTGCTGTTGTCTTTTTTTGGGTTAAGGATCTGTATAGAAATAACCTGCCCGTTTCTACTTGTTCTTTTGCTCGCCCACTGCGCCTGCCTTTGCCGGTAGGCAGGTTGAAAATACTCGTCATAGCTACGGCTATGCCTGCGTTTTTCGCCTTGTGGTCAAAC
>JBDNGW010000161.1:0-3109 GCA_041689735.1 Leeuwenhoekiella sp.
AACTATGGTGGGTTCAATGGCCGGAAAGGTCGGGGCACAAGTGGTGCAGGTACGTCTAAAGACGCTGTCCAATTTATCGATTACTGGCGATCCCGGGAGCGCATTGAAATCCCCTGCAATTATCACAGGGCTATCATTCTGATTTCTGGCGATTCTGTTTATCTCCTCTATTTGAATTATTCGGTTTTCTGGCGATTTCTGCGCATCCAGATGTGTGCTTCCAAAATCAGTTGTTGCCCGCCAAGAATTTTTATCATCGCCGTTGCTAGTATCCGCGGCTCACCCCTGGTTTTTGGAATGGTGGGAAGCCTGTGAATCTTTTCGTTTTCCATTGGAAATTTGGAAAGAATGGCGACCCCATATTCGCCGCCTTGAAAGTCTATAGATTTCGCATAAAAATAGTGCATGTTCAATTTTTCCGCTATCATTTGAGCCTGATTGCCAGCTCCCGATCGTTGCGTGTCCGCATTTACTTCCTGAAAGGCCACTACATCTGGATCTTCATTCCGGATCGTTTCTGCAATGGACCCGTCTCATTTCTTTCGTGATTTTTGAACATAGCACCCCAAGAGCAATCTTTAAAAATACGGCACTCTTTATATGGGACTGGATATAATCAAGAAATAAGACAGGGGTCAACGCGACCAATTGACGTATCCTGCATCTATTGAATAAGTATGAAGGTCTGTGATATTCACCAGAGTTAAAAATTTGACAAAACCGAATATCAAATCAGTAGCGTTTTCTCATTATCATATAAAAGAACATTGCTTGCAAAAAGCACTGTTAATATTTTTATTGTTCCTTATGCTTTCATGTTCATCATTAAATGGAAGTATAGAAATGAACTTTGATACAACCGTTTTTACACAAGAATGGGAACTTTTTGAAACATCATCGAGTTTAAATGGCATAAACGCCAATAATAATCCAAAGTACACGGAAACCATTGTTTTAAGGGCGGATAGTTCATTTATTAAAAGTAGAATTGAAACCAATGACACCACTGAAGCTGTTGGGACCTACAGGTTTACCGAATTGGAAAATCGCACCGTTCCGATATTGACCCATTTTAGACATAATAACATTATAGACAACTGCTCCAAAGGTCTTAGCGAACATTTAAACCTAACATTAAGCCTCAGTTTAAGTGGGGGAGCGGTTGCATGTGATGGATCTGGTCATTTCTATAAAAGGATAAAATAGTTTTTGAATTTTTATATCCTTTTCGTTTATTTCATATTAAGCAGGAATGTAAAAGAAGTCCTGTTGGTTAGACTCATTTTGCAATTTATTCACATAGATACAGTGGCAATATATGCCCCACGCCAATTGGCTCAGAATTTGAGAACTATATTCACCGTTGAAATATTTCAATGAGGACATTTTCAATCTACCAAGCACTTGTTCCAAAATGCTCTGAAAATTCAAGCATGATGAGATCGAGTCTGCCTGATTCTACTTTTGCCAAGTTCAACTAAACGATGTTTTCGATTTTGACGATATCTTGAGGAGATACCGTTGAGCTCATTGACAAAGAGTTGAGGGGCTTCGAAGGTTTAATGTCCCAAGCGGAACCAAAATCCAGGAAGCTCCCGACTTCAGGAATCATTTTTTGGGGATATGCAAGATGCCAAAAATATTGGGACCGGTGTTTCCATTAATCCAAAGGTATAACTTTCGAATAATACTGGATCAAACGGACCTTGCCCAAAAACGTGCTGATCGATAACCGGATTGGATTCATTAAAAATGAAGTCGAACATCACTCCATAACAACACGATAGGCCCGAACGGTCTTCCGAGTCATTGTGGGTATCAAGAGCAGGCCCTTGTCCACATCATAGCCGATATCAGCTGCAATTATCCCTTCTTTTGTGGTGTCGAGCAGTTTGGTTTTGATCCCATTGGCATTTACAATGTAGATGACGCCCTGATATCCGGAGACAAGGTAATTGTCGTTGTCCAGGGCCTCGATTCCATCTGGGCCGTCGATGTCCTCGGCGATTTGCTGGGATTGACCGGAGTCCATATCATAGAGATTGAGGCTTTTCCCGTTCCAGTTGGTCACCAGCATTTTTCCGTTATGGATCAGGATGCCGTTCGGTGATTCAAGGTTTTCGGTCATTTTGGTCAATTTGCCATCTTTTAGCATAAAAATCTGGTTTCCACCGGTATCGCTCACGTAAACAGTGCCATCTTCGCCAAGGCCCAGGTCATTGAGGCGTTTGGCTTCCGGTACGGGATAGGCTTTTAGGATTTCCGCGGAAGCGATATCGATCTCAAGAATTTTATCCATGTCGCCCACGTACAGCTTTCCGTTGTAAATCCCCGTCCCCGAAGGCCCGTTGAGCCCAGAGACCCAGTCGTGCTCCACAACATTGCCATCAAGATCTATCTTGCTGATACTGCCCACGCCGTCCTGGGCCATATAATCGCCATCTATGTTGGTCGAGTAGATAAAGTCGCTCACGGGATCATAAATAACCGATTCCACCCGATCGAGCAGCGTATCGGTCTCCCAGAGGAAGGTGGTTTTGGGGGCTTGCGCCCGAGAGGACAGTGCGGTGGAAATAAAGAGGATAAGTAGTGTGAACGGGATTTTCATGATGGGTTGTTATAAGTTGGAGCTGTGAAATTTGCCAATGGGCTTTTTAAGATAACAATTAAATAGGTACCGGCCAAAAAGATGTGCTCTGATTATTATTCCATTGCACCTCAATAAAAGGGAAAATCCGATTCCCATAATGCTGCCGCCAGAGCGCAAAGTCAAAAACGGTCGAATAAAATATCCGCTCGGTTTTGAAACGCCTTTTTTTATGGCTAAAGTTCAACTAAACGATATTTGTGCAAATCAATCTTTTATAAGCCAATTTGCAGGAAGACTTAGAGCAGTTATTTTAGCGATTTGTTCTCCTTTTTATGAACAATACAGTTTATGGGACGGCTGGGACAATGCAGTAGCCGAAATTTATTGGTCTTAATTTAGGGTCTAAAACCCTGCAATTTTATTGCAGAACTTTAGTAATGCGAAAAAATATATACCTTCGCATATATGAGTTCAAATATAAGAAAAGGTTCGCATACAGTTAGTCGTTTAACCTGTCAT
>JBDNGW010000162.1:0-2037 GCA_041689735.1 Leeuwenhoekiella sp.
AGCATTACCCAGAGGGATGACTGAAAACAACATCTGCACATCCCAAGGATGCCAAAGCAGGGAACCGCCGTATACGAGAACCGTACGTACGGTGGTGTGGGAGGTCGAAACGGGAACTAATCCCGTTTCTCCTACCCGATTAGATTTACTTGAAAAGTGTAGCCCAGTAATTTTTCAATCTTTACCGAATCCACTTTTTTATAGATTTCCCCCTCCATTTCGCCAGAAAACTGGGGTGGTTTTAAGCCCATTTCAATCGTTTTTTGGGTATAATAGACCGATTTTTTAGGATGTTGGGGATTTACGGCATTGATAACGTGACCATAGGTTTTTTTATAGATCACGGCAAGGATAATATTAATACAGTCCGTGCGGTGGATGAGGTTTACTGGCGCGTTTCCGTCACTCAGATCAGTGCGACCAGCAAGATATTTGGCAGGATTTCGGCTTCCGCCGAAAAGTCCGCCAAAACGGATCACTGTAGTATCTATTTCAACGGAATTACAGAAAAGCTGCTCGACTTCCAGCAACTGTTTGGCTTTAATGGTTTGTGGTTTCGGTAAGACCGTATCATCCACGTCGCCTTGACTGTCGTCATAAACACCAGTGCTGCTCGCAACGATTACTTTTTCCACCGAAGCATTTTCCACCGCCTTGAGCAATTGTAGCATACGCAAGGCATGGTTGTGACCCGTATTTTTCCGCAGTCCGGGCGGAATGAGTATGATAAGCAGTTCAACATCTTTAAGAAAACCAGCGACATCACCTGTGATTTCATCCTCCCCTATTTCCACAATATAAGTGTCGATGCCGTTATGCTGCAATTTTTGTTGTTTGTCTTTTGAAGTGGTCGAACCTTTTACCTGATGTCCCAGGTTTTGTAGCGTCCGAGAAAGCGGGATTCCCAGCCAGCCCATACCAGCAATGGCGATATTACTCATTGGAAACTGTTTTTTGAGGATTATAAAGGTTTATGCTTTGTTTTGTGACAATGGCATCTGTATTTACAAAAGGCATTGGAATGCTGTTTTTAGGCCGCGAAGGTACGTTTAACAGGCTATTTTGTAACAGGTCGTAGCTTAAATCATAGAGGGTAAAGGTAAGCGGTGCATCAGCGGGAAGTTGAAGCTGTACATCTAGTGGTTCGCGATCAGCCACCCGATAGCTGAGCAAATGATCGCTTTTTCGATCGGCAAATAAATACGACTGTCCCGGTTGAAGCTCCACGTTCTGACCGTTAAATTCAAGCTGTTTAAAGGGCGTTCCCGCGGGACTGAGCAAGATCATATCATTTACTTCCCGTTGTGGGTAAACCACAAAATGTACATGACGCACACCGTTTTCAACAAAATTGGTCGAGATATAAATACTGGACTGTGCAATTGGTTTTCGTGGTGCTTCGGCGGCAAAGGTGAAAATGGTGCTGTATTTTCCCGCGCCAGCCGCCTTAATAATATTAGAAGCCTTTTGCATCTCTTCGCCCATAACCTCTTTAATCCAAGCATCGGGATACTGATTATAGGTTGCCCACACCGCTTTTTTAGTATCCACATCATATACATAATTCAAACTTGTGGGAAAAGGCCGCTCTGGCGTAAAATCTGAATTGAAGTGGGCGTTTATAAAACCGATGATCGCAATGATCAAAAATAAAACTGAAATACGCCCTTTTGTTACCCCATAATGCCCAAAAACCGGCAATAATAGCCCAAAAAGTAGCACCGTGAGCAACGCGCTCGCTGGTACCAACGCAAGACCAAGACCGATTGGAAACTGCTGTATAAAACCCGCGACGATAAAAATCGCCGGTGCACAGAGTAAACAGAGCCAGAACAAATTAATTTTTTCGAATCTTAAAAGTAGGAATACCGCAGCCATGACAAAATAAACCGGAACGATAAAAAACGAAGCGCCGGGAAGGAAAATAGCGCAAAGTGTTGCAATGACCAACCATAAAAAAATAGGTGCAATGCTCAAGCTTGCCGCCTGTACTGGTTTATAAAACTTATAATAGATAATAAAAGTAATTGCCAGGCT
>JBDNGW010000163.1:0-2601 GCA_041689735.1 Leeuwenhoekiella sp.
AAAGTCCAATTCTTGGAAAACCGGATCAAATAAGAACTTTTGATATATTTTATCCTAATGAAATTCAGTTGATTACAATTACGAGATTGATCCTTTTTGAGACGATTCAGCACATTTTATAGTTTTCGGAGTGGACTCATTCTTTATTTATCTGTTTAACCGTGTAAACGATATACTCTTAATTGATTATTGACTACCAATTACTGTTCTCTATTCTTTGTTTATCTGTTCAACCGTTTCTCTATTAACTGATTACTTATTACTTTTGACTCTTTTCTCTGTTTAACCGTTTAACCGCTATACGAATTACTATCAACTCGTTACTTATAATTGCTAATTGTTCACTGCCCACTGTCACTAATCTTTTTTCTCTATTCTTTTTTCTCTGTTAAACTATTTGACTGAATAACGGATATTCTATTATCTGATTACTAAGTACTGCCCACTGCCCACTGTTCACTGCGACTGCCCACTAATAACTGCCCACTGCCCACTGCTACTTGTTTACTGTTTATTGTTAATTGCCAACTGTTTTAACGCATTAATAAACAAAATACCACTATATTTGCGCCCTCAAAAAATGCTATCCTTATGAATATCAAAAATGTAGCGATTATCGCTCACGTTGACCACGGTAAAACTACACTGGTGGATAAAATTATGTACCATTGTCAACTTTTTCGGGAGAACGAAAATACAGGTGATCTTATTCTCGATAACAACGATCTGGAGCGGGAGCGCGGTATTACCATTACCTCAAAGAACGTTTCGGTAATATATAAAGAGACAAAAATAAATATTATTGACACTCCTGGTCACGCCGACTTTGGTGGAGAGGTAGAGCGCGTTTTAAATATGGCAGACGGCGTTTTGCTGCTCGTGGATGCCTTTGAAGGGCCCATGCCACAAACCCGTTTTGTACTTCAAAAAGCGATAGATCTTGGCCTGAAACCTTGTGTGGTGATCAATAAAGTAGATAAAGAAAACTGTACGCCAGAAGAGGTGCACGAGAAAGTTTTCGACCTTATGTTTGAGTTGGGCGGCGAAGAATGGCAGCTTGATTTTCCTACCGTTTATGGCTCTGCCAAAAATAACTGGATGAGTGAAGACTGGAAGGAACCTACAGATAACATTGAGCCCTTGTTGGACATGGTGATCGAGCATATTCCCGCTCCCAAAATAAAGGAAGGGAATACACAAATGCTCATCACTTCGCTTGACTTTTCTTCGTTTACCGGTCGTATTGCGATTGGCCGTCTGCAACGGGGAACGTTGAAAGAAGGAATGAACATTTCGCTTATGAAGCGTGATGGAACCATAAAAAAATCAAGAATAAAAGAACTGCATACTTTTGAGGGCCTTGGTCGTTTAAAGGTGGAAGAAGTACAGGCCGGCGATATTTGCGCCCTTGTAGGACTGGAAGGTTTTGAAATAGGCGATACCGTTGCCGATTTTGAAAATCCCGAAGCTTTGAAAACCATCGCTATTGACGAGCCGACCATGAGTATGCTGTTTACCATTAACGATTCTCCCTTTTTCGCAAAAGATGGTAAATATGTGACCTCACGTCATATTAAAGACCGCTTGGCCATGGAATTGGAAAAAAACCTGGCCCTTCGCGTTGAACAAACGGACAGTGCCGATAAGTTTATGGTCTTTGGCCGTGGCGTATTGCACCTTTCCGTGTTGATCGAGACGATGCGCAGGGAAGGCTACGAATTGCAGATAGGGCAGCCACAGGTTATAATCAAAGAGATTGACGGTGTTAAATGCGAACCTATCGAAGAGTTGACCATTGACCTGCCAGATAATGTTTCTGGGAAAGCGGTTGAAATGGTTTCTATCCGTAAAGGGGAGATGCTGAGCATGGAAGCCAAAGGCAACCGTATGATCTGCCAGTTTTTGATCCCTTCCCGCGGAATTATAGGTCTGCGGAACCAATTGCTTACCGCAACTGCGGGTGAAGCGATCTTGGCGCACCGTTTTCTAGAATATCAACCGCTAAAAGGTGATATCCCCGGCCGTAACAATGGTTCGCTGGTTTCTATGGAAAGAGGTCAGGCCATTCCATATTCGATAGATAAATTGCAGGATCGCGGTAAATTTTTCGTTGATCCCGGTGAAGATATCTATGAAGGTCAGGTAATAGGTGAAAACAGCCGTCAGGATGATATGGCGGTCAATATCACCAAGACCAAAAAACTTTCCAACGTACGTTCTTCCGGAGCAGACGATAAAGCGAAAATCGTACCTGCGATCAAGTTTTCACTCGAGGAAGCACTGGAATATATTCAGAAAGACGAATACGTAGAGGTAACTCCAATTCACCTACGTCTTCGTAAAGTATTTCTTACTGAAAATGAAAGAAAACGTAATAAAGTGTTGTAGATTTTTAATCTCTATTGGGTTTAATACAAAAAAGCACCTTTTTTAGGTGCTTTTTTATTTTTAAGCTCTAATGATGGGAGGTTTATGGTTTTATGTTTTAAGTTGGTAATCGGTGAAGCATCGACTTCTGAATTGCTTATTGATAAGAGTTTAGTGATTTGTTATTTATTTGCTTAGTACATGACAAAAATATAATTCATTGAAAATCAACAA
>JBDNGW010000164.1:0-3119 GCA_041689735.1 Leeuwenhoekiella sp.
GCACTATTCTCAATTTATTTGCCATTCTGACTATTTTAGTTGCTTGTTTGGGGCTTTTTGGTCTGGTCACGTACACAGCAGAACAGCGTGTAAAAGAAATAGGTATCCGTAAAGTTTTGGGATCTTCGGTAACTCAAATTGTTCTGCTTTTGACCAAAGACTTTTTAAAGTTGGTGGGAATATCTTTTGTGATCGCATTTCCTCTAGCGTATTTTCTTATGGAAAAATGGTTGCAGGATTTTGCCTATAGAATCAATATTAATTTATGGGTATTTGTTTTTGCCGCGGGAATTACGGTATTGATTGCTTGTATTACTGTGGGGATTAGAAGCGTGCAAGCCGCAATTGCGAATCCGGTTGAGAGTTTGAAATCTCCCTAGCCCCTGCCTACCAGAGGTACGGCAGGCAGGCCCGAAGGGGGAACTCTTACTCGGGCAGGGTAATTCGCGAATAATATACCTTAGACAACTAATTATATTGCAATGCCAAAAACAGCTAAAAACGATCAATAATCAGTCAAAAACCGCTTAAAATCAGACAATTATGCTTATAAATTATATCAAAATCGCCTGGCGTAACCTTTTTAGAAATAAGAGTTCTGCGCTAATGAATATAGTAGGCCTTTCTGTGGGGATGGCAGCAGTGGCTCTCATTGCACTATGGATTCAGGATGAACTGGGCTATGATCGTTTTTATCCCACCACCGATAGGCTGTACAAAGTTTACAGTAAAGATGATTTTGATGGTGAACCCAATATTTGGGGTAGGACACCTGGCCCAGTAATGGCCGCCCTAAAATCTGATGTTCCCGAAGTGGAGAATGCCGTAAGGTTCGCGGAATATTCTGAACTCTTATCCGTTGGATAAAAGCGTTTCAATACAGAAGGTGCTATTACAGATGCTGGATTTTTGGACGTTTTTGGCCTTGCCCCTCTTTCAGGTAACGCGGCAACTGCACTTAAAAATCCAAGCGGCATTGTAATTACGCAAACCCTTTCCAAAAAATTATTCGGCAATATGAATGCCCTTGGAAAAACCATTCGGATAAGTAATAAATTCGACAGGGAAATAACCGCTGTAATCCCAGATTTTCCCACGAACAGTAAATTTCACAAAACCACTTTTTTACTTCCTTTTGAATATTGGTTGCAAGCTTGGGGAGAGGGATTTACAGAATCCTGGACAGCAAATAATTTTGAAACATTCGTTCTACTTAAACCTAATATGGAACTGGCTTCGGTAAACGCAAAAATCAAAAATACGATTACCGCACACACTGCTGGATCGGGAACCCCCGTAAACACAAAACTCCTACTCCACCCAGCCTCAAAATGGCGTTTATATTCCAAAAGTGAAAACGGCGAACTCGTGGGCGGCGAAATCACCTACGTATGGCAGATGGGGCGCATCGCCCTGTTTATCCTGTTGATCGCCTGTATCAATTTTATGAACCTGAGTACCGCTAGGAGCGAAAAAAGAGCTAAGGAAGTTGGGATACGCAAAGTGGCGGGAGCCACGAGAAGATCGCTGATTTTTCAGTTTCTTGGGGAATCGGTTTTGCTGGCTTTTTTATCGGGCGTTATCGCCTTTGGCCTTGCGCTTCTCTTCCTGCCGGCGTTCAATCTTTTGGCGGGCAAGGAATTAATGTTCCACTTTAGCGATTGGACATTTTCGCTTTTAGCCTTGAGCTTTATCCTATTTACCGGACTCCAGCGGGCAGTTATCCCGCGTTTTTTCTTTCTTCCTTTAAACCCGTAAAAGTGCTGAAGGGAGCGCTGAAAGGTTCAAAATCGGTTTTTAACCCCAGAAAGATATTGGTCGTTACCCAATTCAGTATCGCGATTTTGCTGATTATCTGTACCGTCATTATTAAGCAACAGACTGAATATGCCCAGAACAGGGATACGGGTTTTGATGCAAATAACGTACTGTACCTATCGATGAATGCAGAGATGACGGCGCATTATCAAGTCATTAAACAAGAATTACTGGATAAGGGCGTGGCCACTTCGGTAACCAAATCCTTGGGACCCATTTCGCGAATAAGTAGCGACGGATGGGGTTTTTCCTGGGATGGAAGTACTGAAAAGGACAAGAGGCTGGATTTTATCTGGATGAGTTCCGACGCTGATTTTGTGACTACCATGGGCGTTAAAATGGCAAATGGAAGGGATATCGACATCTACAATTTCCCTACAGATTCTACCGCTATAGTGCTTAATGAGACCGCTGTTAAAACCATGGGACTTAAAAATCCGATAGGTGCCATAATCCGCAATGGGTCTGATCAATGGCATGTTGTGGGCGTGGTCAAGGATTTTATCATGGGCTCGCCTTATGAACCCATCGATCCATTAATGATCCAAGGACCGGCCAGCTGGTTTAATTATATCAACATACGTCTTAATCCTAAAAATTCAGTTATCGAAAACCTCAGCAAGGCTTAACTAATTTTTAAGGAGCACAACCCACTCTTCCCCTTTGAATATTCCTTTACCGATGAGGAATATGGACGCAAGTTTAAGACCGAGCGGACCATGGGTTCACTGGCCAGCCTATTTTCTGGACTGACCATTTTTATTGCCTGTCTGGGCTTATTTGCCCTTGCCGCCTACACTACAGAAATGCGGAGGAAGGAAATAGGGGTTCGCAAGGTCTTGGGTGCTCCAGTCCTGGTGGTTGCCGCGCTGCTATCAAAAGATTTCCTAAAGCTGGTGGGCATTGCCTTTCTCATTGCCGCACCGGTTGCCTATTTACTAATGGATGACTGGCTGGGGGATTATCAATACCGGATTGCTATAAAATGGTGGGTGTTTGCAGGTACGGGTGTCCTATCCATTATAATTGCTATCCTGACGGTAAGTTTTCAAGCAGTAAAAGCTGCAATTGCAAACCCTGTGAAAAGTTTAAAAACAGAATAAAGCCCCAAGCGCCCTAGTCCCCGAAGGGGGAACTCTTACTCGGACGGGAAACCTTAAGTAATACCATTTAGTCTTTAAAAACACTGGAAAAAGCATTCAAGTAAAAGTCATATCCGGTAACGGATTTAATAATTTGATTTTCAGCGCTTTCAATCAGTTCCTCTATTTTAATCTCCAAAGACTCCAGGTCCTCATGGA
>JBDNGW010000165.1:0-6173 GCA_041689735.1 Leeuwenhoekiella sp.
ACTTCTTATATTTACTCATGACCCAAAATTAGGCATAGCCGTCAGAACATGACCACCTGCAAAGCAGGTGGATTATCAAGGTGAATTTAATAAGCTCATGGGCAAGACCAGGTTTAAAGTAGAGCGCACATTTGGAGGGATAAAAAGATGGTTCAACGGGGGATTGGCAAGATATCAGGGAACGGAAAAAATGCATGCCCAGAACCTGATGGAGGCAATGTGCTACAATCTGTGCCGAAGTCTCAGGACAATTGCGTCCAATTGTAAAAATTAAGGGAAAAACAGCAAGAAAATGAACCATGAAGACAAAAACAGGACTAAAAAACACATTTTTTGATAAAAATTATGTGGAAACCTAACTGAAAAATGGGTGGAGTCTATTTCTTTAATTTTGCAACGGTCTCAACAGGCGAACTATTTTAAGACATTATAGCAATTGACCTTTAGCTCATTTAAAATCATGATTACTTTCCCAATCCCATCAGGATTTTCTTTTAAAACTGGACAAAATCATTGAAGAAAATCTAAAAGACGAGTCCACTCCGAAAAGTCCAATTCTTGGAAAACCGGGTCAAATACTAATTTTTGATATATTTTAATTTATTGAATTTCAGTTGATTACAATTACTAGATTGATCTTTTTTAAGACGATTCAATACATTTTATAGTTTTCGGAGTGGACTCAAAATTCAAAATATATTTTTCTTAATTCATAATTCAAAAGAATGCCCTATAAACTACTCTTAATCCTAATCACCACAATGCTGCTTTCCTGCGCCACAAAATCAGGTGAAGCAACTTCCACTCATTTCAATGCGGCACAGGCCGAATTTTCCTATTCTGGCCGTAACGAAAAAATAAACGATAGTACGCAGGCACTTATAAGTCCTGCTGCACGTGTGGTTTTTACGGCCAGCGGAGATTCCGTTACTGTATTTGTGGGTGCGAATGGCGAATCACATGATTTTGTTGTGGTGGAAATTAATGGGAATTACATTGACCGTTTTCAGGTGCAGACAGATTCCGTAAACCGTATTAGCGTTGCCCTTCCGAAGGAAAAGGGAAACGAGATCGGAATTTATAAAGCCACCGAAGCCAGCAACGGTGCAATTCTTTTTTATGGTGCTGAAGCTGAAAAAATCGGTCAATTTACCCCAAAAACCGGTGCTGAAATCGAATTTATCGGCGACTCCATTACCTGCGGTTTTGGTGCAGATATTGAAGATATCCCTTGCAATACGGGAACCTGGTACGATCAGCACAACGCTTATCTCGCCTATGGGCCAATGGCGGCACGGGCGTTAAATGCAGGATACAGGCTCAGTTCGGTTTCCGGAATGGGGATGTATCGCAACTGGAATGATGAAGACCAACCTGTCATCGGTGATGTGTATTCCACTACCTATTTAGACGGAAATAAGGCCAAAAAATGGGGTTTTAAAGGTAAAACACCCGATTTAGTCAGTATCTGTCTGGGAACCAATGATCTTTCTGAAGGGGACGGCGAGAAAGAACGGGAGTCTTTTGATCCTGAAAAGTATACTTCGGAATATATTGCTTTCGTACAAGGTGTTTTGGACAATTATCCCAAGACCAAGCTCGCCCTGTTGACCAGCCCAATGGTTTCAGGAGAGAATGCAGATGTTTTGCTAAAGTGCCTGCAGGATGTAAAAAGCCATTTTGATAACGGTCATAACAGTGGCTATTTTTGAATTTGCACCCATGACACCGGGCGGTTGCGGTTCTCATCCCGATCTGGCCGATCATAAAGTAATGGCAGAACAACTTATTCCTTTTTATGGTGCACTGCTGAAAAAATAATATTCCCGGTAACTAAAAAACCCGGTAGAATTCAAATCTATTTTTGTGAAAAATATCTCTTTATGTTTTGTGCTGTTCTTGGCAATAGTGGGTTGTCAGATTGATAAACCCTCATACAAGTTTGAGCTGCTGCCCGCTTCCCAAACAGGGATCAACTTCAATAACACGATCAAGGAAAGCAAAGATTTCAATCCGCTTAATTACCTGTACATCTACAACGGCGGCGGCGTGGGTACCGGTGATATCAATAATGATGGTCTGCCCGATCTCTTTTTTGCCGGCAATCAGGTTTTGTCAAAATTATATTTGAACAAGGGCAATCTGACTTTTGAGGATATTACCGAGAGTGCGGGCATCCTAAGCACGGGTTGGGCGACGGGAATCAGTTTTATAGATATAAACACAGACGGTCTTATCGATATTTATGTGTGCAACGCAAGCAAGGACAGTCTGTTGTCCAAAAATCAATTATACATAAATCAAGGTAAAAATATCTTTAAGGAAGAAGCAAAACAGTACGACCTTGATGATACCGGTTACAGTACACAAGCCGCTTTTTTTGATTATGATAAAGACGGTGATCTTGACATGTACCTGTTGACCAACGGTATGGAAAATTTCAACCACAGTAATCTGCGCCCCATTAAACGCAACAGTGAAGGCATAAGCACGGACAGGTTTTACAAAAACAATGGCGATAACACGTTTACCAATGTCTCCAAAGAAGCTGGGATAACAATAGAAGGTTATGGCCTGGGAATAGGAATTCTTGATGTTAATAACGATGGCTGGCCGGATGTGTACTGCTCCAACGATTTTATCAGCGATGATCTTTTATGGGTCAACAACGGCGACGGCACCTTTACGGATGGCATTGAAAAGTACATTACCCAAACGTCCAGCAATGGGATGGGCATTGACATAGCGGATTTTAACAATGATGGCCTCAGCGATATTGTCCAGATGGATATGTTGCCCGAATCAAACCTACACAACAAGACCATGACTCCGGTGATGAACTATAACAGCCAGAAGATGGGCTACGACAAAGGGTATATGCCGCAATATGTGCGCAATACCCTGCAAGTAAGAAACACCGATTCTTCTTTTTCGGAAATGGGCCGGCTTGCCGGGATCCACAAAACGGACTGGAGTTGGGCGCCTTTGATTGCAGATTTGGACAACGACGGCCTTAAAGATCTGTTTTTGACAAACGGTTATGGAAAAGATGTCACAGATCTTGATTTTGCTAATTATGCTGAAGGTCTTAATAATCCATTTGGCAATGATTCCATTCGGAAAGGGCGCATTTATCAGGACGTTGAAAAGTTGGCATCCATAAATCTGCCCAATTATTTCTACAGCAACACGGGGAATCTTTCCTTTGAAAATGTTTCTGAAACGTGGAGCGCATCGCCCGCCAGTATTTCCAACGGGGCGATATATGTTGATCTTGACCTTGACGGGGATCTCGATCTTGTGTCTAACAACATCAACAGTCCCGCGTATGTCTATAAAAACACAACGGTAGAGAAAACCGGGGATAAAGCGCGTTATTTGGCACTAAAACTCAAAGGCCCCTTATTAAATCCAGGCGGTCTTGGCGCTGAAATAACCTTGTATTATAACGATACCATTCAAAAAAGTCAGCAATATCCGGTGCGTGGTTATCTTTCTTCCGTAGATTATGTGCAGCATTTTGGGCTCGGTAATAAAAAAGCCATTGATAGTTTACTGGTTGTTTGGCCAGACGGCAAAGCGCAAATACTGAAGGATTTGAGTACAAATAAGCGCATGGAGCTATCTTATGAAAATGCTCAAAAGCAGGTAAAAAATACGGGCGAAACGAAGAGTACATTTCTGCAGCTTTCCAATGCTGTTGTTTCCCCGATCGTGCACAAGGAAAATCCCTATGTTGACTTTTTAGACCAACCGCTACTTCTTAAAATGCTCTCCCGGGAAGGGCCCGGTCTTGCGGTGGGAGATATTGACAACGATGGTCTGAAAGATCTTTTTATGACCACAGCGGTAAACGACACTTATTATATATGGTTGCAGGGAAGCGATGGAAACTTGAAGAGGGGCGCTGTCCTGCCACAATCCTGGAACTACGAACAACAGGGATGCATCCTGGCAGATTTTAACGATGATGGTATGGCAGACCTTTATGTTGCCAGTGGTGGCAACGAACTTCCCTACGCTGATGGAAACTATCAAGATCAACTGTACCTTCAAAAAGCGGATGGCACATTTGAAGTTTCGGACGGTCTACCGCAAATTAACTCAAGCACCTCCACGGTAAACGCCGTAGATTATGACGGGGACGGCGATCTGGATCTATTTGTGGGATCACGCCTCAAGCCCAACAGTTATCCGCTTTCAGACAAAAGTTATTTCCTTCAAAACAATGGAGGTCAATTTACAGACCGCACCAAAGAGATTGCCCCTGAAATTGCCGATCTTGGAATGGTAACTGCCGCTTTATGGACAGATTTTAATGCTGATGGCGCGATCGATCTAATAGTGGTCGGGGAATGGATGAACATTAATTTCTTCGAAAACCAAAAAGGGGTACTGCGCAATGTAACTGCTGAAAGTGGAGTGCCCAAGCTCAGCGGATTCTGGAACAGTATTAACGGGGCGGATTTTGATCAAGATGGCGATATTGATTACATCGTGGGCAACTTTGGCAAGAATACAGACCTTAGCGCTTCCGAAGAAGAGCCTATGACCATTTTGGCCAAGGATTTTGATAATAACGGCAAGATAGATCCCATAATAGGGTGCTACGTCAATGGTGTGAATTATCCAGTGCCGTCACGGGACGCGCTTATAAGTCAGCTCGCCTTTATGAAAGGACGGTTTCACTTCTACAAAGACTATGGCGAGGCTACCTTCGAAGAGCTATTCACCAAAGAAGAACTGCAAGGGGCAATTCAAAAAGAGGTCACTTGCCTGGAGACCATTTATTTGGAAAATAAGGGAAATGGTGTCTTTTCTTATAAAGCCCTGCCCCTACCCGCGCAGCTGGCGCCGGTTTATGGTATTTCAATTACAGATATGGATGACGACGGCTATCTGGATGTGCTGCTTACCGGAAATAGAACGGATACCGAAACCCTTGGAGGTTCCATAAACAGTTCTAAAGGCACGGCCCTTCTTGGCAATGGCAAAGGGGATTTTAAAAAAACTACACTAGATGAAAGCGGGTTTGACACTCCCGGGGATACGCGTGGGATCGCACAACGCATCAGTGATGAAAAAATTGACTTTTTTGTGGCAAATAACGATGCAGGTCTACAGCATTTTACAAAGAAAATCAATAATAAGCACACTCTTGTTTTAAAGCCTGACGATATTTATGCCCTCGTCCAACTTGCCAACGGAAAAACCTACAGGCAGGAATTTTATTATGGTTCGGGCTATCTTTCACAAGATTCCCGAAAATTACAGATCCCGGAGAATGTCGTTGCAGTACGTATTTTTAATTCCAAAAACGAAAAACGCGATGGTTTGGCGGGGCTGAAAATAGAGTAATTGGAAATTGTTAAAGGCTCGTTATTTTAATGGTGGAACTTTAGAACGTTGCGAAATTAATTATTGAGGTAAAAAAGGGAACTTTCTCGGTGCACTATTTGCCACGCAGCGCATTTGAGACACAGCTGTATTGGAAATTCCATGACCAGCTAGTACCCACCTGATTGCATTCTCTTTCCAAGAAAAAAACCACCATAACGTTTGTAGAACAGCTTTACATAGGTGATTACCTCGCATTATTCTGTTAATTCTTTAGGTCGAATTCGGGTTAATAAGAATTTTTATCGACGACCAGTTTATGGAAGTTTAGACTGTTACTGAAGGAGTTGTAAAAATGTAGAATAATAGAAATACAGGAGTTTTTTCCAAGATAGTACTATAAAAAAAATCCGAAAACTTTTCAGTTTTCGGATTTTTATAGTTGCAATTGAAGAATTTATTCTTCTTTATATTTGTCAAACCAGGCGAGAATGGCAGCAACTTTAGCCATTAAATTACTGGGAGTGCTCGCTATACCATGCGATGCGCCGGGAATTCTGACCATTGCGGTCTCTACACCTTCGATTTTCAATGCGGCCTAAAACTGCTCAGATTCAGCAATTGGTGTTCGGTAATCTTCTTCTCCAGTTAATAACATGGTAGGGGTTGTGACATTGGCAACATAGGATCTGTTTAGAAATAAAGTGACCGAATTATAGGCAGTTATTTTGTTCATCAACAAGGCGAAAAACGCAGACATAGCCGTAGCTATGGCGAGTATTTTCAACGCATTTGCTGGGCAAAAGAACCCATAGAAATGGGCAGGTTATTTCTAA
>JBDNGW010000166.1:0-9095 GCA_041689735.1 Leeuwenhoekiella sp.
CAACATGGAATATATTCCATAGTTTTTGCACTGGCGCAACATAAAATTTACGTAATATATTTCCACCATTATCACTAAAAAAACAGCTTCCTACTGCTCATCCAATTTCTTCTCCAGTTCAACTTGAAACTCTTCAAGTACCGGTTTTACCGTATTCTCGGGAAGATCTGCGATGCGTATGTACATGAGTCCGTCAATGGCGTCGTTAAATAAGGGATCTACATTAAAGGCTACCACTTTTGCGTTTTGCTTGATATATTTCTTAATTAATACCGGTACACGCAGGTTTCCGGTTTCCATTTCTTCAATGAGTTTATCCAGTTTATTGACATCATTCTCGGTTTCATCAAAGACAAACTCCTTATCTGCATCCTTCAATTTCACCTTAAATTCCTTTTTCGGCCGAATATACTGCGCAATGTAAGGATCGTAGTAATGCGAGCGCATAAACTCAATCATCAGGGATTTTGAAAAGCTTGAAAACTGGTTGCTTATGGTTACACCGCCTATTAGGTAATTATGTTCGGGATAGCGCAGTGTCGTGTGAATTATCCCCTTCCACAATAAAAAGAGCGGCATGGGTTTTTGTTGATATTCCTTGATTACAAAAGCACGGCCCATCTCAATGCTTTCTCCCATCATTTTATGCAGTTCCGGTTCAAAACGAAAAAGACTTTGAGTGTAAAAACCATCAATGCCATATTTGGGCAATATCTCTGATCCCAGCCCCATGCGGTATGCGCCGGCAATCTTTTTTGCTTCCTCGTCCCACAGGAATAAGTGGTGATAATGCGCATCATAGCGATCTAGATCACTGGGCTCATTAGTACCTTCGCCCACGGCCCTGAACGTGATTTCGCGCAAGCGTCCCAGTTCTTTTAGGATATTAGGCATCTCACTGGCGGGCGCTAGGAAAACCTCATAATTTCTTGACTGGGTAAGCCTGCGGTCGTTGTCGCGCAGGTTTGATACTTCCTTTTCGATCCACTCCGCATTGCCTGATTTTGCGATCTTTTGTGGTCCACGAGCCGCTTTAAGGGAACGCGGCAAAGTGCTCAACAAGCTCCTCTTTTCAAAGGTATGTGCAAGCATATAGGTTTTACGGCGCAAGAATTCGGTAAATTCACTTAGATTTTCGTGCTCTTTTTGCGCTTTTAAACTTATGGGATTACCAATACGTACTTTTATCAACCTATTTTTCTGCGTGAGCATTTCCGAAGGGAGTTTGACCGTGCGCAGCGTATCGCTGATGCGCGAAAGCCTGTAGAAAAAACGACTGTTTTTACCGTGAAAATAGATGGGGACCACCGGTAATTCAGCTTTTTTGATCAGTTTCATTGCGGCCTCTTCCCAGGGGCGGTCCATGATCATCTCATCCTCCCTACAGGTAGAAACCTCTCCCGCCGGAAAAATACCCAATGGTGAGCCCGCCTTTAAATGGGAAAGTGCTTGTTTAAAACCACCAATACTTGATTTTGCATTCTTTTTTCCCTCAAAGGGATTGACTGCCATGACATAAGGCTTCAGCGGCTCAATGCGATGGAGCAGAAAATTGCCCATGATCTTGAAATCTGGGCGCTTTTCCAGCATAAATTTTAAAAGTAAAATACCGTCTATTCCGCCCAGTGGGTGATTGCTTATGGTGATGTAGGCCCCGTCTTTGGGGAGCCTTTTCAAATCTTCTTCGGGAATTTCAAAACGCACCTGATATTCTTCAAGAATTGCATTTAGAAATTCGATATCACTCAAGTGCTTATTGCGGTCATATACTTTATTAACCTTTGATATCTTTAATATCCGCATCATCGCCCAGCCCATAAAAGTTCCCACAAATCCCAGTTTATCCACCTTCATGGCTTGCGCGACTTCTTTTGCTGTAACTAATCCCATGTTATCTGGTTGTAAATTTTAGGCTAGAAAAACAAAGATAGCAAAAAACGGGGGCGAGGCAGATTATTTTACCACCAGTTGTGCCGTATTTCCCGCTACCTGTTTTACCAAAATCTCTTTGTCATGTTCCACTTTGGCAAGCGCCTCTGGTGTGAAATGTCTTATAGTGTAGAGCTACCCCTTTAACCACCTCTATTTTAAAGCGGTTTTTCAGTTCATCGATTAGTTTGGTCACCGTATTGAATTTATCATCTACGCAAAGGGAAAAACTTATGGCAGAATTCTGGATAAGGTCCATTTTAACGCGGTGCCTTGCCATCAGGTTAAAAACCTCTCCCAGATGTTCTTCAAGCATAAACGAAAAATCCAAAGTGGAAAGCTTAATCAGTACTTCCCCTTTTTTAAGGATAAAACAGGGACCGAAAGGCGTGATAGCAGTGCCCTGCATAATACAGGTCCCCGGTGCGGAGGGATTCAGAAAAGGCTTTACATATAATGGAATTCCCTTTTGCTGTAAAGGTTGAATGGTTTTGGGATGAATGACCGAAGCGCCATAAAATGCCAGCTCTATGGCCTCATTATAGGATATTGCATTAAGAAGAGTAGCATTCTCAAAATAACGGGGATCTGCATTGAGAACACCGGGAACATCCTTCCAGATGGTTACACTTTCAGCATCAAGGCAATAAGCAATGATTGCCGCGGAATAATCACTCCCCTCTCGACCCAGAGTCGTTGTGCAGCCAGATTTGTAACTCCCCATAAAACCTTGGGTAAGGTATGTGGAACCGCTTTCTATTTGACTTTTAAAATTTGATTGTGTGATTTCCCAGTTAACCTTCGCTTCGCGGAAATTCGAATCTGTTCTTAAGAGCGTACGAATATCCAGCCATTTTGAGGCCACACCGTACTCTTCTAAAACTGCCTGTAGAATAGTACTTGACAGAAGTTCGCCGTACGGCACTAGTTGATCATAAATAAAATTATGATCCACAGATCGATTATTGGTCAAAAACACCTCGATTTCGGCAAAAAACGCACTTATCTTAGCAATAAGCGATTGCTTTTGTTCCAACACCAACTGATCAATGATATCAAAATGATAAGTGCGCACCTTTTCAAGCGCTTCCACCAGGGCGGTTCTTTTAATCAATAAGCCCTGGGAATCAAACTTTCTGGATGGATTACAATAGGCGGTAACGACCTCCTCCAGCGCATTGGTGGTCTTGCCCATTGCCGACACAACGATAATCAAATCTTTTGCTCCGGTATACCGCAGTATGGTAACCACTCGCTCAAGACCGGCGACATCCTTTACGGATGCACCTCCAAATTTAAATACCCTCATTTTGTAGGATTGAAAGCGAATAAACGGTTGTTTATGATGTTTTTAGGTTTATATCTTGCCTCTTTCCTTTAAGAATTTTTTCATACCTTCTTTATGCATTTGAACAGTATGCCAGTTTTTCATCACCTGTGCTCCAGACGCTTCATAAAAACCTATCGCGCCGTGATTATCATCTACAACCACCCACTCTACGCGGCGTACATCGTGTTCATAGGCAAAATTGATGACCTCGCTGTAAAGCGCCATGCCAATGCCCTCACCGCGTCTATTTTCCTTGACCACAAGATCTTCTAGATGTACGGTCCTGCCTTTCCAGGTAGAAAACCTAAAATACAGGAGAGCGATGCCCACGATACCTTTGTCTACAGTATCTGCCACAAAACAAGTGAAAACGGGATTGTTTCCTGTACCATAAGCAATCAGGTCATCTACGGTAACCTCTACCGCATCTGCTTCATTCTCGTGAATGGCCAACTCGTTGACCAGTCGTAAAACCGATGCCATATCGCTAGCTTCTGCTTTTCTAATCGTAAAACTCATATGATTGTTATTTTTGCGGGATAAAGATACGGCTTCAATTTTTACGAAAACGATGTAGCAATTGGCATATTTTAGATACTTTTACCGAAAATATTAAAAATGGCGCGTAAAAATCAAACCCTCGGCGAATTTATCATCGAGAATCAAAATGACTTTCAATATACCACCGGCGAACTTTCACGTCTCATCAACTCCCTCCGGCTTGCCGCAAAAGTGGTAAGTCACGAAGTGCGAAAAGCAGGGCTTGTAGATATTATCGGGGCCACTGGCGAAACGAACATACAAGGGGAAACCCAGCAAAAACTGGACTTGATGGCCAATGAAACGTTTATTAAAACGCTCACGAACCGGGAGATTGTTTGTGGCATTGCCAGTGAAGAAAATGACGATTTTATTACCGTTGAAGACCACAATGAGAACAACCAGAATAAATATGTGGTACTCCTAGATCCACTGGATGGTTCTTCAAATATTGATGTAAATGTTTCGGTAGGAACTATATTTTCGATTTACAGAAGGGTGACTCCCACTGGAACCCCCGTTAAATCCGAAGATTTTTTACAGCCGGGCAATAAACAGGTCGCCGCCGGTTATATTATTTATGGCACTTCTACCATGCTTGTCTATACAACAGGCTACGGTGTCAACGGGTTTACCCTTAACCCGGCAATTGGCACTTTTTACATGTCGCATCCCAATATGCGCATTCCCGAAAATGGAAATATTTACTCGGTTAATGAGGGCAATTATGTTCATTTTCCGCAAGGCGTAAAAGATTATATAAAATACTGCCAGAAAGAGGAAGGTGACCGCCCGTACACCAGTCGTTATATCGGTTCGCTGGTTTCAGATATTCACAGAAATATTTTAAAGGGAGGTATTTATATCTATCCCACCACCTCTATAAAAGCAAAGGGCAAACTGCGCCTGCTATATGAATGCAATCCAATGGCATTTATTGTAGAACAGGCCGGCGGCACTGCCAGTGACGGCTACAAGCGCATTATGGATATTGAGCCCAACGAACTGCATGAGCGCGTCGCTTTTTTCTGCGGGAGCAAAAACATGATGGAAAAAGCGGAATCCTTTATGAAATCGCCTTCTAAAAAATAAGCTCTGTCCTAGTGTAGCGCTTGTTTAAACCGACTTCTTACTGATTTCCATCCTGATAAACATCGGGATAAAATCAGTTTGAATTAACCCTGCCAGAGAGCATAACAGGCAGTTATAAACAAGCTTTTTTTATTTTTCCAGCAGGTAGCGGTAATCTTCAAAATCTACGCCACCACTAAATATTTCTATAGAACGCTTAATAAGTTTTTGTGACATTTCTGCACTAAAGCCAAGGCCAATCGCATATTTTTCGATGAGAAAGCGCTCGTGATCGTCAATACCGTGATCTGCAAAGATCATCTTAAAAAGATCATGTAAGCGTTCCAGACGTTTTTCAGTCGTATTTGGCGGATTTATGGGGAATTTAGTGGGATTTAAAAGCACCTCTACATATTCAGATTCATCAATATCCAGTTTGACGGCAAATCGTTTTAGCAGTTTTTCTTCCTCCGGGCCTATCTCACCATCTACAGTGGCCATATTGGCTATTGCTGCAAAGTGACCTAAATTACGACGATGCTCCCCGCTATCAAACAAATCTGTAAAAGACATAATTAATTTTTATGAGGTCAAATATAGGAATTTGACAGGGGTTGGGGAATTAAAATCTAATTATTTTAAGAAACGGTCAAATCGGTGAAAACAAGTCAAAATCAGCTGTTTTATGCTTGGTATTGACTATTTATACCTAATTTTTTCTTAATCTGCATTTACGTTTCCCCTTCAATTCCTAATTTCAAAATCCTATTTATACAGTGGAAAAAGCATTGTTGAGTCCACTCCGAAAACTATAAAATGTGCTGAATCGTCTTAAAAAGGATCAATCTCGTGATTGTAATCAACTGAATTTCAATAGGATAAAATATATCAAAAGTTCTTGTTTGATCCGGTTTTCCAAGAATTGGACTTTTCGGAGTGGACTCATTGTTCAATATTTAAAACCTCCTATGCCCTTATTAGAATTCAACAAAAAAGGAATCTACTGCCCGCCAGCAAAAGTATACCTCGACCCTTGGAAACCAGTGGATAAAGCCATAATTTCTCATGGCCACGCAGATCACAGCCGCTGGGGTCATAAGCACTATATTACCCATAATACCAATGTACCCATCATTAAACACCGCCTGGGCGATATTGATGTGATCGGGAAGGCCTATGATGAAATTTTCACCATTAATAACGTAAAGTTCAGTTTTCACCCCGCCGGGCATATTATCGGTAGTTCGCAGATCCGCGTGGAGCATAAGGGTGAAGTCTGGGTGTTTACCGGCGACTATAAAACCGAAAATGACGGTGTGGCGGTACCCTACGAACCTGTAAAATGCGACACTTTTATAACTGAATGCACCTTTGGCCTGCCCGCATTCAAATGGATCCCGCAAGCGGAAGTCTTTGACGACATCAACAACTGGTGGGCGGCCAATAAAGCCGAGGGGAAAACATCTGTGCTTTTTGGCTATTCGCTGGGAAAAGCACAGCGCCTGTTGAAATATCTCAATCCCGAGATAGGAAAAATATACACGCACGGCGCCATTGAAAACATGACCGAAGTGGTGCGCCCTTTTATAGATATGCCCGCCACCGAGCGTATTACCCGCGAGACCGATAAAAAAGCCATTGCTGGAAATATGGTGCTGGCCCCTCCCAGCGCGCACGGCAGCACATGGATAAGAAAAATGGTGCCTTACGTGACCGGTTCGGCGAGCGGCTGGATGACCTTTCGCGGAGCGCGGAGAAGGCGTGCTATTGATAAAGGCTTTGTGCTTTCAGATCACTGCGACTGGGCCGGCCTGCTGGAGAGCATTAAGGCCACCGGTGCTGAAAAAATCATCAGCACCCACGGCTATACCGATATTTTTTCCCGCTATCTCCGTGAACAAGGTTATGACGCCCGCACCGAAGCAACCCAATATGAAGGTGAACTCGCAGAATTGGACAGTAAAAAAGAAGAAGAGGAGGCGTAATCCCCCAAAATGTCCCCCTAGCCCCTACCTAAACCGGTAGGCAGGCCCGAAGGGGGAATAAACCACGATCTGTAGAAGTTTCTCTCCCCCCGATAGCTATCGTGATCAAGGAGGGAAAAATTTCAGCTTTGCTGATCCCGATAATTATCGGGAGGGTGGTTCTAATGTTAAGTTAAGCATAAGCCTACGTATAATGCAAGACATCTTTTGGGCCATCTCATCGTTAAAAAGTAATTCCGTAGCTACAGCTATGGAATGATTTTTTGCCTCGACCTGAGCCAAAATTTGCGATTGCCTGATACGCCACATTATATTTAACTTGACACGGGTTTCAATTATTAGTTTTTAGAATACATGAAAAAATTTGCTCAACTTATAAAGGCTTTAGATAGCACCAATAAAACCAACCTAAAGGTAGACGCACTGGCGCAGTATTTTAGGGAAGCCAGCGATCAGGATAAATTGTGGACAATCGCCATACTTTCCCACCGTCGTCCGCCGCGACCGGCTAATACCACGCTTTTACGGGTTTGGGCAACAGAGCTTGCTGGCATTCCGTTATGGCTTTTTGAGGAAAGTTATCATATTGTTGGCGATCTGGCCGAAACCATTGCGCTGATCATTCCCGCTTCCAACGAAAATTCAGAGAAAAGTTTGACGCAGTTTCTTGAAGAAATTCTGGCGCTAAAAAAGAAATCAGAAGATGAAAAACGGGAATATCTGTTTGAAAACTGGACAGACCTCAACTATTATGAGCGCTTTGTTTTTTCCAAATTGATCACGGGCAGTTTTCGCATCGGCGTAAGTCAGAAACTCATGACCCGAGCGCTTTCCAAAGCCACCGAAATTGATAAGGATATTCTCGCCTACAAACTTATGGGCAACTGGTCACCCCAGAACACGACCTACCAAAAACTGATCCTGGAAAGAAACGAGGAAGATTACCTTTCAAAACCCTATCCCTTTTACCTTGCTTATGCTATTGAAGGCGAGCCGGAAGATCTGGGTCCTGTTTCAAACTGGTTTGTAGAGCATAAATGGGATGGTATTCGCGCACAGGTTATTTTGCGCAATCAAGAACTTTTTATCTGGTCGCGCGGCGAGGAATTGGTCACCGATAAATATCCCGAATTTCAAGCCTTTGTAGGTGTTATCCCAGATGGAACAGTAATAGACGGTGAACTCTTGGCCTTCCCCAAGGGAAAAATTGGGAGTTTCAATGATTTACAAAAACGTATTGGCCGCAAAACGATTTCAAAGAATTTACTAACAAAAGTTCCAGTGCGTTTAAAAGCCTACGATCTGCTGGAGTGGAACGGCGAGGACATTCGGAATCTGGCTTTCGCCGAAAGGCGTAAATTACTGGAACAACTTAT
Source organism: Leeuwenhoekiella sp. (assembly GCA_041689735.1). Taxonomy (GTDB): domain Bacteria; phylum Bacteroidota; class Bacteroidia; order Flavobacteriales; family Flavobacteriaceae; genus Leeuwenhoekiella. Next base: position 8,232 of record JBDNGW010000166.1, read on the forward strand.
CAAGGAAGTCAACACACCAGATTTACCGTTGGAACTTTCAGAAACCATGCATTTTGACAGTTGGGCGGAAGCAGCCCAAGAACGGGAACGCTCGCGCGAAGTCTTGTCAGAAGGATTAATGCTCAAACGTAAGGATTCGCCTTACCTCGTGGGCCGAAAAAAAGGCGACTGGTGGAAATGGAAAGTTGACCCGCTCACCATAGACGCCGTACTCACCTACGCCATGCGCGGCCACGGCAGGCGCAGCAACCTTTTTACGGATTACACTTTTGGCCTCTGGGATGCCGAAAAAGAAGAACTGGTCACCTTTGCCAAAGCCTATTCTGGCCTTACCGATGTGGAATTTCGTTCCCTTGACGCGTGGATCAAAAAGAATACACTGGAGCGTTTTGGCCCCGTGCGAAGTGTGACCCCGCACCACGTTTTTGAAATCGGTTTTGAGGGCATCGCCCCTTCCGGCCGCCATAAAAGTGGCGTCGCCACACGCTTTCCCAGAATGTTGCGCTGGCGAAAGGACAAAAAAATAGAGGAAGCCAATTCGCTTGAAGATCTAAAAGCACTCATTCCAAGCGCAGCAAAGGAATCTGCGAAACGGAGGGAGGAATAGCAGGGTATTTGAAGATCTAGCAGAGAAACCCCTCCGTCTCGCTAAAGCGAGACACCTCCCCTTAAGAGCTTGTTTAAACTGACTCCTTCCTGATTTACAATAGTTGGAGAACCATGGCGTCGTCTAAAAATTTTTGAATATCTCGATATTACCAAATTTTTATACTTAGGATCTGTTCAGAAATAAAGTGACCGAATTATAGGCAGTTATTTTGTTCATCAACAAGGCGAAAAACGCAGACATAGCCGTAGCTATGG
>JBDNGW010000167.1:0-2681 GCA_041689735.1 Leeuwenhoekiella sp.
TAGTGACTGCATTGGTTTTCTTCATTGGACAAATAAGTTGAATTATTCATCTAATATACTGAAAATAAATGCTTTATTCTAATTATTTAACTTTTAATTTGTTGATTTTCAATGAATTATATTTTTGTCATGTACTAAGAATGATAGTCTGCCTTTACTGATAGGCAGGCGCAGTTTTTTTTTTGAAACGTGGCATCAAGAATGGAGTCTAGTACCACTAAATCAGTCTTTTGCCAACCTGCTTGTCAAGTCTCGAAAGGCAGGCACCAAAGTAAAGACGAAACAGCTGGAAGAGTTGACAAGCTAGCGCCTGGAGTAGTCTTTTTTAGGTACTGTTTATTTATTTCGAAGAGGAAAGTTTAAAAGTAATCAGCTCTATGGTTTCGGTTTTTCCCTTTAGATCTACTGGACCAATTTCTTTCTTCTGAAAGCGAAAAGGAAGGTAAGGAAAGGCATCAACTAATTTTTTTGAAAGTAAGATATCAACATTGTTCGAATTACACAATGACTGAATGCGAGACGCTGTATTAATTGTATCTCCTGAAAATGCGATCTCTCTTTTAAGAATTCCCACTTCGCCCGTCATTACCAGCCCGTAATGCGCACCAACCTTAAAATCAGGGTAGGTGCCATATTTTTTCATGTATTTTTTTTTGCGTTGCTGTATAATGCGTTTCATTTCAAAGTAACACCGCAGCACGTTTATCTTGTAAAGGCCGTTTTTGAGTTTCCAGGTAACCACGACTTCATCTCCCACATATTGATAAACCTCTCCACGCGTGTAGATAATTGCCGGGGCAATATCCTTAAAAAAATCTTTAAGGAAATTAAAATAGCGTTCTTCCCCTATCTCTTCGGCGATCGTGGTAGCGCTGCGTATATCTATAAACATAAATATGCGCTCTTCTTTTTTGGGGTGGAAATATCTTCCCAGTAGGAAATCCCGTAATACGCCAGGCCCATATTTATCATTGACCATGAGTATAATGAGGGTGAATATGACGATTAGCAGCCAGATAAGATAATTACGCAGGAAGAAAAAGGTGCCGAAAAACGCCAAAACTTCGGCAATTACCTCAACATTATATATGGGAAGACCCATTTCTTCAGCGCGGAGATAACTCAAACCAAAAACGGTCACTACTGCTGCCGTAGCGGTATAGGCCAGAAAGATATACAACAATGCCTGCCAGAAGGGATACTTGCGCAACCAGTCTTCCATAAGGTTAATGGTAAAAACACCTCCCAATAATCCCGCGGTAAGGCCAGTTATCACCGTTGCTGTAAGATTTGAGGCAAAGTCGAAAGTAGTGGAAATATTTCCACTACTTTCAAGCACAGAATATTCATAAAAAAAGAGAACAATGGAAACAAAAGTCCAAGATAGCGTAATATAAATCGCTCTTCGCAGGTAATATCTACGTCTAAAATGGTTTAAAAAAGGAAAAAATTGCATGTAACTTTTATTGCTGCGCTTTCATAAAGGCTTTGATTTCATTGAACCGTTTGCTCCATGGGCACAGGTATTGAAGGACCATACTGTTGTGCTTCTTATCAAGTAGTATGGTTTCACGCCAGGTTGCTCTTTATTGAGCTCAATGAGAAAAAGCTCATTGTATTTAAAAATGGAGGGGATTGTTTTTGTGCCCACATAAACCATCATGGGCGGCGTGCGTTCACTAATGTAATTAATGGGCGACGCCTCCAGCCAGGTTTGCTCATCGTCTGTCCAAGTGGTGCGGTAATGATCCCCATTGGTAGGTGGGTTGTTCTTTAGGTAACTGTACATGTCCAGACCGGCAGCATCGTTAAGGATAACACCTTTTACATAGGATGAATCCTTAAGGTAAGCAGGGTTCATGGTTGCCAGGGCCGCCAGATGACCTCCTGCGGAATGACCGGTAATAAATATACGATCGGGATTCCCTCCAAAATCGTCTATATTTTCGTGCGTCCATTTAATGGCTTCGGCAATTTGCTGGGTCATGGTTCTGACATCTGCGCGCGAGCTGAGCGTATAACCCGGGATTACGGTGAGTATATTTTTACTGGCAAAATTACGCCCCAGATAACTGTACAATCCCTTGCTACCGCTGTCCCAGTTTCCACCATGCACAAAAATGAGCACGTCGTTATTTTCCCCGGCATTTTTAGGCCGGAATATATTCAAAGTAGGTAATTTTGCCCCTTCTATATATTTTTGATCCAGATAATTGATGTCCCTGTATTTTACAGATCCACAACCGGTGAGAAAAAAGATGGCTGAAAGCATAATAAATAGAAAATTCCTCATATTTTTTATTTGCAAAAATAGCAATTAAAAAGGTGCGTTTTGATTTTCTGCGGAATACCTCAAGAATCAAAAATTTCAATGCGATTCTTGATGCGTTAAAACCTCTGGAATGAGCAAAAATTCAACTAATATGGTAATATATTTGCAGTATTGTCTGATAAAACTTTTACAAATTCTCGGGAATCTATGAATACCGAAAGACCGAAGATGCCTGAATATTTTGGCTCTATGTGGAATATAGTGGGTAACTCAAGTTTCGCACCTAATTTAAGCTGCTAATTTACTGTTATTTGCGAGATTTGGCGGATTGTTCAAAAACGATAGTGACTCACTGTAAAGCACTAGTTTTCTTGCAATTGAGTTAATGTCTATGTCCTCGACCAATAAA
>JBDNGW010000168.1:0-5233 GCA_041689735.1 Leeuwenhoekiella sp.
AATTTTTGCGCCCATAAATGAATTGGCTGTTCCGGTTATATAAATACTGTCGCCGGGATTGTAAGCTTTTATGATTTCGTCAAAAATCACTTCAAAAGTGGGGCGTTTATATTCTTCCACTTTAAAACCTATTTCACTATACACATAACTTTCTTGATCATAAATCCCTTTCCAGAATGCACTTAAGCTATCAGCATCGTCCTCTTCAGCAGTAATTGAAAAACCTCCTGTAAGTCCATTTTTTGGAAGTATAAATTCGCCAGAAACCGACCCAAAATCGTTGGTTTTCAACCGAAAATCCTCAATTTCTTCTCCATTTGTATTTTCGACCACAAGAGAGATATATTCATTGGGAACCACTTCGGTATTCTCGTTTTCCTGCTTCAGCAAAATCCCTTTAAAATATACTTTTTGACCTGGGCGGTAGATGGAACGATCAAGGAAAAGGAGGGTTTTAGCTTTGACCAGTTCTTTTTTGGTACTATGATCCGAATAATACCTGTAGCCACCTGAAAAGTCGGTGCGCAGCGTATCGCCATCTTTTATTAAGGTAACATAGCTAATATTGTCATTCTTTTTATTTTGATTCCGTTGAGCAAACCCTTGGTCATCAGTGATCTTTTTTGTTTGCAGGTGGTTTTTATAATTATAAAAACGAAGGGAAACGTCATCAACGGGAGCGCCCGTTTTTCGATCAAGAACCTGTCCGCGGGAAAACTGATTATGTTCCGTGGCATTTATGCTTAGGTTGGTTATTTGTGTGACGCCATAGCTGAATTTATGTTCATCCATTCCGTTTGCCGAACTCACGGAAACAAGGTAGGTCCCTTTTTCCAAAGCGGGCAGCATGAGCTCTGTACTGTACTGATTATGATCTTGGGCTTTGGGCAAAGTAGCGGTTTCAGCATAAAAACCGGTGTTTTGAATAACATTTTCAAGCCTTTTTATGTTGTCGTCATAATTGCGGTACGGAAAATAATTGCTGTTAAAATCATGGGCTACACGGGCAATCCTGACCACAGTAGTATCCATATTTGTGTATTCCAGATACAACCGGTTTGCGGTATTTGGGGTGGCATATTGAGCAACTTTGGCGTCAAAAGAGAGCCCATTAATGATATCTAAAAGTTGGGCGCACCGCTGAGCCACATCAGTATTGGGGAATTGTTGGAGCACTTCTCCACATAAAACCGCCGCTTTTGTTTTAAAACCGGGATTTTTAAGGTGGTTTTCAGGATCTTTTTCTGAAGCTCTTTTACGGTAAGCGAGGGCGAGGTGGTATTTTATGAGTCCGTTTATGTTATCCTTTTTATAGTTATCGATCAACGAATTCAACCGTTCCATATAAAGTTCCCAAGCCGTATCAGTGTTTAAAATACCGTTTGCAAAATCAAGGCGGTTGAGTTGGGCGAAAACATAAGCATCCGGATCCTTATCGGGAGCATGTAAGCGCTCCAGGTTTTGGTATATGCGCAGTACATTCATCTTAGAATATAGGCTGTCCGGACTGTTAAACTTGAGATTTTGGAATGCTGTAGAGGGCGCAAAAAGATCTTCCGCCAAAGGCGAAAATAGTTTCTCGGGACGAATCACGTAATTAAAATCGGTTTCGAAAAACGCTAGCGCCTCATGGGCGATCAGATCGTATAACGTTGGCCGGTATTCCCGCGTGAGCGGCATGGCATCAATTAAAAGCGCGTGATCCTGTACAGGTATTTTAACAAGTTCCTTTTCGTGTTTCAGTGCATTTTTATAGCCCGCTCGTATTTCGCTTAGAAGATAATCAAGGGACCAGGTTTCCAGATCGTTTTTATCTGGGTTTTCAATAGCCTTGCGCTCGAAGATCTGCCATTGATTCTCTTCATAATAGGTCTTTAAAAATTGCGCTTTGTAGGCTTGCAGGATGGCATTGTGGGGAAGGGGATTTTAGTAATGCACTGGTTAACTTCCTTTAAAATGGTAGTATTCGCGTTTTCTTGAATAATTTGAACAAATTTCCATCGAAATAATTGTGCTTTAATGTAATTATTATGGTCTTTTTTACGTTCTGAAGTGATAAGAATGGCATCTGTTTTTATGAGTGCATCCCGCACCTGTCCATTGATCTCAAGTGAATCTATGGTGCGCCAGTCTTTTTCAAATGTTTTATTTTGCCCGCAGAGCGTCTGAAAGGAAATCAGTAGTATAAAGAAGACATAAATAGTTCTCATAATCGCCAATTAATAGGTAAAATGATCTGAAAAATGATCCACAAGATAAAAAAACCTTAGTAAAATTAGCCTATTTTTTGTTTAGCTTTGACGCAACCCTTTCTATCAATTATGAAAAAATTTCTTATCCTGTTTATACTTCCGCTTTGTGTTGTTGCCCAGACAGCCACTTTTAATGAAGCAGAGACTTATTTCAATCAAAAGAAATTCGATCAGGCCCTACCGCTTTTGCAAGAATTTCTTAACTCCAATCCCGAGGATAAGAAAACCCGTGAGTATCTGGGCGATATCGCTTCCTACAATAAAGACTGGGATACCGCAATCGATTTTTATGAAAAGCTGAGCGCAGAAGATCAAAACAATGCCAGTTATCACTTTAAATATGGTGGCGCGCTGGGCATGAAGGCTTTGGCAATCAGTCGCATCCGTGCGCTTGCTTATATTGGAGACATCAAAGAGCAATTTACCACCGCCGCAGAACTTGACCCCAAACATATAGAAACGCGCTGGGCGCTCATTGAACTTTATCTGCAATTGCCCGGTATTCTTGGCGGAAGCACTTCCAAAGCGGAAAAATATGCCGAAGAGCTTCAGCAAATTTCGGCCGTGGACGGTTATCTTTCCAAAGGGTATATTGAAGAATACAATAATAATGACATGCAAGCCGAAATATATTATAAACAGGCCATTGAAGTAGGCGGATCCCCGCATGCGTATGATAAGCTGACCGATCTCTACGAGAAAAGCGACCAGCCCGATGCAGCGATCAGAACCGCTAAAAAGTCCCTGGAAGTAAATAAGCGCAACCTGGTCAATTATCAAATAGGCAAGATTGCAGCCGAGTATGATATGGAGCAGCAACTTGGGATCGCATCCTTAAAAAGTTATATAGAAAACCACAGTTATAAAGATGGCGTGCCCACGCACTGGGCCTTTTATCGCCTGGCGCAGATTTATAGAAACCTTGGCGATAAAAAACAGGCGCTGGAATGTATCGATAAAGCCATTGCAACCAGTCCCAACTTTGAAGAGGCCATTGCAATTAGGGCGGATATACGGGGGCTTTAAAGGGAAAAGTTTTGAGTTCAGAGTTGGGAGTGAAGAGAGTTCTGAGTTCAGGGTTTTGAGTTCAGAGTTGAGAGAGAATAGGGAGCAAGGAGAAGAGAGAAGAGTTTTGAGTTCAGAGTTAAAATATAATAGAGAGGAAAGAGAAAAGTTTTGAGTTCGGAGTTCAAAGTTCAGAGTTGAGAGTGAAAAAAGAATAGTGAGAAAAGAGAAGAGTTGAGAGTTCTGAGTGCAGAGTGAAAAAAGAAGAGAGAGCGAGTAGAAGAGAGAAGAGGGAAAAGAATAAGGGGAAAAGAGCTAGAGAAAAAGATAAGAAAAAATTTTACATGTTTACTTAATGATTTACTGGCTCGACAAATCAACGAATCATTAGTTTAACGATTAAACATTTAAACGGTTTAACCATAGAACTATTCAACAATTGAACAATCAACAATAAAACATTCATGCGCATACATTTTATAGCGATAGGCGGTAGTGCCATGCACAACCTGGCCATTGCACTTCACAATAAGGGAGAAATAGTGACCGGTAGTGACGATGCCATTTATGAACCGTCCAGATCAAGACTTGCCAAAAACGGACTTTTACCCGAAGAAATGGGTTGGTTTCCCGCTAAGATCGATAAGAATCTGGATGCGGTTATTCTGGGGATGCACGCTAAAGCAGACAACTCAGAGTTGTTGCATGCACAAGATCTGGGCGTAAAAATTTATTCGTACCCAGAGTTTATTTATGAGCATGCCAAAGATAAAACCCGAGTGGTCATAGGTGGTTCACACGGAAAGACCACGATTACTTCTATGATATTGCACGTGCTGCATTACCACGACAAGAAAGTTGATTTTCTGGTTGGGGCGCAGCTGCAGGGTTTTGATAACATGGTGCATTTGACCGAAGAAAATGATTTTATCCTGCTTGAAGGCGATGAATATTTATCGTCGCCCATAGACCGCAGGTCAAAATTTCACTTGTATAAACCAAATATTGCGCTATTAAGCGGAATCGCCTGGGATCATATCAACGTTTTCCCTACGTTCGCCAACTATGTGGAGCAGTTTGAGATTTTTGCTGAATCTATCGCCCACGGCGGAATATTAGTTTATAACGAAGAAGATCCCGAGGTGAAAAGAATCGCGGAAGCGGCCCAGGCACCTACGCGGAAACATCCCTATCACACTCCAGAATACTCGATAGAAAGTGGCGAAACCCTATTGGAAACGCCAGAAGGGCCGATGCCAATTTCCGTTTTTGGGAAACATAATTTAAATAACCTGGCCGGGGCCAAATGGATCTGTCAGCATATGGGTGTTGATGAGGATGATTTTTATGAAGCGATCAGCAGCTTTGAAGGAGCCTCAAAACGTCTTGAAAAAATAGGCGAGACCGCGGAAAATGTGGCATTTAAAGATTTTGCCCATTCCCCAAGCAAGGTTAAAGCAACCACTGAAGCGGTGAAATCGCAATATCCTGACAGAAAATTGGTTGCCTGCTTGGAACTGCATACTTACAGCAGCCTTAATGCTGAATTTCTAAAACAATATAAAGGCGCGCTAGACGCCGCTGAGGTGGCTGTAGTTTTCTATTCGCCAGAAGCGGTGAATATAAAAAAATTGGAAAGTATCAGTAAAGAGCAGATTGCAAAAGCTTTTGAACGTGATGATTTAATAATTTACACCGAACCAGAAGAATTTAAAAAGTATCTTTTTGAGCAAAAACTCAATAATACAGCACTTTTATTGATGAGCAGCGGCACGTACGGAGGGCTTGATTTTGATAGGGTGCAGGGGATTCTATAATTAGTATAAAGTAAGAAATAAGTAGTAAGTAGTAAGTAGTAAGTAGTATAATGTATACGGTATATTGTATAAAGTATAATTGATTGATTTATTTCTAGTATCTGAACGGCACAGGTTTATGAAACCTGCGCCGTTTCTTAATGTTTAGAAAACATTTTA
>JBDNGW010000169.1:0-6844 GCA_041689735.1 Leeuwenhoekiella sp.
ATAACCTGCCCATTTCTATGGGTTCTTTTGCCCAGCAACTGCGTTGAAAATACTCGCCATAGCTACGGCTATGTCTGCGTTTTTCGCCTTGTTGATGAACAAAATAACTGCCTATAATTCGGTCACTTTATTTCTGAACAGATCCCTAGGGCCACCGGAGTCGAAGTTTTATAGCGGTCAGAAATAAAATAAGTGAGATATATCACAACGGCTCCAATAAACACAGCAGAAAAGGATTTTTTATAATAGAGCGTATATAAATCATTTAAAACAGAGCAAAATGGCAAAGATTAAATTACTGTTAATGGCGTTAGGGTGTATTATTTGGCCTGCAAAGTCCATCGCCCAAGAATTACCTAATATCATCATCATTTATGCCGACGATCTTGGGTACGGTGATCTGTCATGCTACAATGATAAATCGGCCTATAAGACTCCTCGGTTGGATAAAATGGCCAAGGAAGGTGTCCGGTTTACAGATGCCCATAGCCCGTCCACTATCTGCTCACCTTCCCGCTACGGACTTTTATCCGGGCAACAGATATATCGTTCTACCGGAGGTGGGGGGCCTGCCTTTGAAGGCCCCGGAGGACCCAGTTTTTTAAAACCAGGTACGCTGACGATCGCACAAATGCTGCAAAAAAAAGGATATCGCACGGGAGTTTTCGGTAAATGGCATGTTGGACTTACCTGGTTCGACAAGAACAATGAAATACTGGGCGGTGGTTTTGAAAACGCGCTGCTCATCGATTACGAAAAAAGTACCCCACTTATCGATGGCCCTAATGAAAGAGGGTTTAACGAATCCTTTATTACACCAAATTGCCCCAACACGGACCCATTGTATATCTATATCGAGAACGGTATGGTTCCCGTACCCGCAAGTGAAAGGCATAAAAGTGCCAATCTTCCGAATCCCGGCGGCAAATGGCGATGGGACAACGACGAGGGCTGGATGTCACCGGGCTACAATTTTATGGAGGCCGATCTACTCTTCTATGAAAAGACCTGTGAGTTTATCACTGAACATCGAAAAAACACACCGGACACCCCGTTCTTTGCAATCCTTTCCACGCAAATTGCCCATGCACCGGTGCTTCCCGCTCCTGAATATAATGGCGTGACCAATGCCGGGCCCCGTGGGGATTTTGTCCGGGAACTGGATGTTATTGTCGGGCGTGTTATGGATATGGTGAAAAAACTCGGAATCGATGATAACACCCTGATTCTATTCAATTCTGATAACGGTGCCGAAACTATGCATGTAGATTGGATGCGTCAGGATTACGGACATGATGCCTCAGGAGGTTGGAGGGGAATGAAGCGCGATGCCTGGGAAGGTGGCCATCGTGTTCCATTTATTGCACGGTGGCCGGGCAAGTTTCCTAAAGGACTGGTCTCCAGTCAGATGACCAATACCACCGACATTTTTGCCACGGTCGCATCAATTGTCGGGTATACGCTCAATGATGAAGATGCCAGGGACAGTTTTGATATGTTGCCGGCCATGTTGGGGCTGCGAGATGGGCGTAAATCGATCAGACCATATATGTTGACCCAGAGTTTTAGGGGTGAATTTCAGCTTCGTCAGAGAAACTGGAAATACCTCGACCACACGGGATCGGGAGGAAACAACTATGAAAAGGGGTTTTTGAAAAAATATGTTTTACCTGAAACTGCACTTGGCGCACCAGGTCAATTATACGACCTGTCAGAAGATCCAGGAGAGACTACAAATCTTTATCACATTAACGCCAGAAAACGCATGGAACTACAAAAGCTGCTCATGGAGTTAAAGTCAAGTGGACGAAGTGCCCCGAAAAATAGACAGAGCCTCGGTATCGAGAAGGTGAAGGAACTGAGTAGGCAAACAAAGCAATAGTATAATATGATAGTTCGGTTTCAATCTCCCCGCTGCATATAGGTTAATTGTATATCTCATGTTTGAATAGGTACTGAAATAAAATTTAAGCGCAGTTCAGATGGTCTGAGACTCCAGTTAATATAAAATGATTAACATTCATAAAAAGTAATAAATGACACATATGAAATTAAAGATGGTTTTTCTCCCGATAATTTTGCTATTTGGCCTGTTGCTTCAAGCCCAAGTTCGTCCTGCACATATTTTTGATAGTAATATGGTATTGCAGCGGGAAAAGCCCGTTAAGATATGGGGTATGGCAGATCCAGATGAGAAGGTTAAAGTTGAATTTGGGGAACAGGTAAAAAGGGCCGTAGCGAACCAACAAGGTGAATGGTTTTTATATCTCGACCCCATGAATGCAAATGCCCAATCGCAGGATATGAAAATCTGGGGAAAGGAGGGCTCTTTAGTGTTCACCAATGTGCTGGTCGGTGATGTGTGGATACTCGGTGGTCAGAGCAATATGGAGTTTGATCTTGCCCGAATATACCATGGGGATGAGGAAATCTTGTCGGCAAATTTCCCTTTGATTCGTCTGATGACCATCCCCAGTTCGGCAAACCAGCAGCCAAAAAAAGACTTTGAACGCTTAAACGAATATGATGGCTGGCATGACCGGTACGATAAAAAGGGATATTGGTTTAACTGTTCCCCTGCAACTGTCCCGACATTTTCAGGATTGGGATATATTTTCGGCAGGCGCATTCATATGGCGAGCCAGATACCCATAGGGCTGATTGATGTATCATTGGGCGGCACCACCGTTGAGGCATGGCTCTCGCCAAAGACATTGGCCAATACGCCTGAAAACAGTTCCTTGCTAAAACAATGGAATGATAAGGTTGCCAGTTATGATCCGGACGAAAATCTTAAGGATCAAATCAAAAATTGGGAGAAAAGAAGTAAAGGTAGGATAAAAGAAGGATTGGAACCTGCTCCAAAACCCGTGGAGCCTTCGCCGAGTCCCGCCCTTGACCGCAACTTCCCTGGTTCATCCTATACGGGAATGCTGGCAGTAATAGCTGGGCTATCCGTAAAAGGGGCCGTGTTTCATCAAGGGTATAATAACGCCATGGAGGATTCCCGTCCCAAACAGTATGCCATGAACTTTAAGGCATTGATACATGACTGGAGGGATACATTTAAAGATTCCAATATGCCTTTTGGCATTATTGAGTTCAGTGCCGGTGGAGCACCACAGACCTTGGATAATTATGAAGCAAAAATGCTTGATGCGGCTCCCTTTATTCGAGAGGGCCAGTTTCATGCCTTTCGGGACATACCCCATACCGGATTTGTCTGTTCCTATGATCAACAGGTAAACTGGTACCATCCCCAGAAAAAGGTGGAAGCCGGCGAAAGGATGGCCCGTTGGGCCTTGTCAACACAGTATGGATTTGATCTTAAATGGGAGCCGGCAATATGTAAAGGTATTGAGCGACTGAAAGATAGAATAATTATCACCTTTAACAAGGAAGTGAAATCCTCCGATGATCGGCCCTTGGAAGGCTTTTCAATTGCCGGGAGCGACCGCAATTTTTTTCCTGCAAAAGCTACGTATTTGAAAAAACAAAATGAACAAGGGAAGCAGGTGAATGATAGAACAAGGGTTGAAGTTAGCAATAGCCTATGTGCAGATCCAGTCGAGTTGCGTTATGCCTGGGCCCGGAACCCACTAGGAAATCTGGTTAATTCAGATAGCCCCATCATTCCCGTGCCCCTGTTTCGAACTGATGACTGGGATTATCCCGAAGCTCCTTATCTGCCCGATGCCTATACGGCCCATAGATTGCATATGAGGAACCTGCGGCGCCAGGCAGATGAAATAGCCCAACAGAGAATTATAGGTGAGGCCAAAAAAATAGTGGATGAACATAAGAATATGAAATAAATCCTGGGTTCAAGCATCTTGCCGTATGGCGTTTGCAATACGAAGGAGTTCGATTCCGCCGAACAAAACGGACACTTAAATCACTTAAAAACATAAAGAAACCAGAAAATGAAAAAACAAAAGATTATTGGAAAGAACTTGAAAACACAAATTTTAAAAGGGCTGGTCTTGTCCTTGTTAATTTTAGGCGTAAACCGTTCCTATTCGCAAGTCGCGCAGGCTTTGGGGGAGACCCAGAAAGGTTCGATGAACGGCTACCTTATGGTTGGAATCAACAAGGTTCCTGAGACGTATGATGCCGGCTTCTCCATGTATGTCGCGGCCTGGCCCCTAGTAAAGGAATACCCTGGGAATAGTTTTCAAACCGGTCTTTTCGGTACCTGGATGCATCCTAGTTATGACGGTTCAAAGCCCGACAGAAAGTTGTATAACGACATTGAGGGCGGACTGGGCTGGTGGCGTGACACAAGGTTCGCCACCGAAACACCCAAGTTCATTATGGGTGGGGTAGCCTTGAACTTCAGTGCCTGGGCCAACGGGCCCGGGGCAGGGAAAGGAAGGGACTGGGATAATCCTTTGGGAAAGTATGGTGTGGCACAGCTTAGCCCTTGGGTATTGTGGCCTCCCGACGGACTGAATCTCGAACAGGGCACCTCTGGTGAACTGTTTGGATACGGATATCTGCCCCTTCCGCTCACCAAAGCAAAATCTACCACCGCTGGTAAGAACGTCCCCACTGGGGATAACTCCTGGACCTTGTTTTTGAATACAGGAAACTTTAAGGGGCCGGTAGCCTTCTTTACTCCGTATTTCTTTTCCAAGCCCACCGTGGAAGAACCCGAACTGGCCGGTATGTTTCTAGATTCTCGCCCTGTAGATCCCAACAAGGCCGTTCAGATGGAAACACAGCATATTCCGAGCGTACAGTATACCGACAGCAAAGGGGATATCTACGCTAGGATGGAACCCACTTCATTTCCCCGTGGGCCACAAGGAGAATCGGTGCTTATGCACCAGGTTACGGCCTACAAGAAGAACGCTCTTTGGGATGCCGTAAAAGCGTGGTTTGAAAACAGCGGACCTCCGGCAAGTGGAGCCATCGATGCATCTGGGACTATAGTTCACACTTTTAAGGGACAGGCGGGATCTAACTGGAAAATCTACCCTGGGGATGCACCAAAGGATCAGCGATGGCCGATGGACTGGAACTCCATAGCGACTCCTGTGGCCATAGATTCTATTACCTTTGGATATCGATGGAACGATCAGTTGGTAACGAAAACTAACACCAAGGATGGTCTCTTAACGACACTCCCGGAATATTATCACCTGAAGAGTAATGACGACGGCAAACCTAAGTGGGTCGCGGTGAAGGCAAAAGAAGTTCCATCGGAATCGGGATTGGACAAGCTTAGCTTTGCTTCGACAGACGAACCTTTGGGACCCTACCTCACACCTGAAAATGTGGAGAGTAGCTGGAAAAAACCAGGACCGGCCGCCGGGCCTTTCAAGACCAAACTTGGTGATGGAAGTACAGTGACCTACTACTGGTATCGATTCGCTGATCAGCCGGCATTGCTGAACGCTGATTTAACAGATGCAGAGCGGGAGGAGCTTCAGGAGCGCGTTGAGAAATTGCATCGGCAATGGACAAAGGAAAAAGAATATCTTCCGCCACCAACGATAGGAAAGCTGGCTAATATCGACTCGGCCCTAATCGTAACCCCACCAATTGGTATGGAGGTAGGCTACGTACCTATTGCCACACGACAAGGATTGGAGGAATAGAGGGCAACGACAAAACACATCAAAAATCAATTGATTATGAAACCGAATAGAATCAGAACGATATTGACCCTGGTTACGATAGTTATAACTGGATGTGCCTTTAATGCCATTGCCGCTGATATAATAGATTCTAAACTTGTTCCTGATAGCAAGTTGAAAGGCACAGGCTCCCTGAAGGTCTTTATTCTTGCTGGGCAGTCGAATATGCAAGGCTCGGCACATAAACGCACTTTTTCGGCTATGGGCGATGATCAAGAGACCGCGACTTTGTTTAGAAAGATAATGGATCAGAACGGTAACCCGGCTGTTTGCGATAATGCCTGGATTACCTATGCTACGCAGCAAAATAGTAAAGATACAGTGCTTCAAGGCAAGGTAAAAGTGGGATATGGATTTGATGATGAACGCATCGGCCCGGAATATGCGTTCGGGCTCTTTATGGACGAAAAGTACGATGAACCTGTGTTAATCATTAAGACCGCCTGGGGAGGAAAATCACTTGCAGTGGATTTTCGTCCGCCAGGTGCGGGCCCCTATGGATCTAGCGAGACAGAGAAGCAACATGGATATGTTCCCGGCAGCGGAGAGGTCGGGCATTATTACCGTGCTATGATCGGGCACGTTCGTGCAACGCTGAATGACGACGATAGTATAAGGAAGATTGTTCCAGGCTATGATGCAGAACAAGGCTACGAACTGGCCGGTTTCGTATGGTTCCAGGGATGGAACGATATGTGTAACCGGCATCATATTGAACAGTATACAAAGAATATGATCCATTTTATCCATGATGTGCGCAAAGAATTTGATGTGCCAACCATGCCTTTTGTCATAGGTGTTCTGGGAGTCTATGGCACAGATCCCGACAGCCGGAAGTTTGATAAAGGTCTACCTGTGACCGCTTTCCGAAAGATCCAGTTCGCTGTAGAGGAACTATATGACCAAAATGTTCCTGAACGATATCGAGGCAATGTGATTACAGTTGACAGCGGGTCATTCTATGAACTTGATCTCAGCGATTTGTATTGGAAACAAAGGTTAACCAATAATTGGAAACAGCTCGTTGACCAAGGAAAGATGATGCCGGAGGAGTTCAGGCAGAATTGCGATCAATATGGTTTTGGTAATGGTACATTGACCGAACAAGAGCAGCTTATGTGGGATCGGGAAGCGTCCAACGCCGAATACCACTATCTGGGCAGTGGTAAGACGTTTGTTCGCTTTGGAAAGGCTCTCGCCGA
>JBDNGW010000170.1:0-2444 GCA_041689735.1 Leeuwenhoekiella sp.
CTGAAAAATCTTATTTTAGCTTTGCCGATGAAGGTCTGCTCTAAACCGACAGGCTTTCTTGAGCTCATAATTTGAGAACACAATGCTATTAGTTTATACCACCAAAATTACGCCCAGGCTGACTTATGTTTTTAAGCATATCTGTACGCGCATATTGCAGGTACCCGTAAAATTCACCACGGCCGTAGATGAATTTATCGTGCATGATAATTTAAAGCTTTCCTACGCCAAGAAGGCTTTGGGGAATGAATTGCACGTTAAAAGTGCAGAAGTGCTTTTTGAACAGGGCATTACCGATATGGATATAAAGGTAAAACCTTGGGACGATACCATGTGCTTTTTTGCCACGGGCAGTTTTGGTATTTTACCCTTTGATATTTTTGCGGCCGCTTTTGTGCTTTTGAGCAGATACGAGGAATTTTTACCACATGTCAAAGACCATGAGGGGCGTTTTCCTGCAAGTGAAAGTTTAGGGTATCAATACGGTTTTTTAGACCAACCGGTCATTGATCTTTGGGCATTTAAATTTAAAAAGATACTCGCAGCTGCCTTTCCGGAGTATTCCTGGAAAGAACGCGCTTTTACCTTGGAGCCCATTATTGATGTGGAGCAGGCCTATGAGCTGTATCAAATAGGGATCATGCGCGAGATCGGAGGTGTTTTTAGAGATATTTTTCAGCTGAAATTCAAGAGATTGTTGTTGCGCTTGCAGGTAAACCTGGGTTTTCGGAAAGATCCTTATGATACCTTTAGTTGGCTCATCAATGTGCAGAAAAATGCCATTCATCCCTTTATTTATTTTTTTCAGGTGGGAGACTTTTCCACCTTTACGCACAACGTAAGATATAATAAAAGAAAGTTTAGGGAACTTATAAAAATGATGGGCGATTATGCGCAGATAGGCGTTCTTTTTTCGAGGGAAGCACTTGATAGCGGCGAGCAGATGAAGAAGGAAAAAAACCGAATAGAGGGCATCACAAATAAACCGCTCAATGCGGTACGCTGCACAAGTCACATGGGTACATTAACCGATAATTATAGGGAAATGATACAGCAGGAAGCTGAGAACGATTACTCTATGGGATATCCTGATCTGTTGGGTTTTAGGGCTGGCACCTGCACCCCTTTCTTATATTATGACCTGGATTATGAAAGCCCCACTCCTTTGCTCATTCATCCCATTTGTGCGCAATCTGGGGTTTTTGAACAGCACAGCTTACAGGAAAAAGAACTTAATACCGCTTTGGATACGTTTTTTAAGATGCAGGAATACACAAAACAGGTAAACGGCACATTTATTTTTAGTTTTAAGAACAAATCGTTTACCGGAAACGGTGAAGATGAGGGACAGTGGAAACATTTTTTTAGAGAACTGGTACATGAATAAGATAATAAACCTAAAACATATTTTTTTTGATCTTGACCATACCTTATGGGATTTTGATAGAAATTCGGAACTTGCTTTTAAGCATATTTTTGAAAAAAATAATATTGCAGTTCCTTTAGATACGTTTCTGGAAGTCTATAAACCTATCAATTTTAGATACTGGAAATATTATCGCGAGGCAAAAATCACCAAAGAAAAATTACGCTATGGTCGCTTGATCAACAGTTTTTCCACTTTGGGTTATAGTATTGACGATCGCATGATCAATAGATTGGCTGATGATTATATTGCACATCTACCAGATAATAATCACCTTTTTGAAGGAACACTTGATCTGCTCCATACGCTTGCATCGCGGTACAGCCTGCATATAATCACCAATGGCTTTGAAGAAGTACAGGCCTTAAAGCTTGAGCGGTCACAGATAGGCCACTTTTTTAAAACCATGACCACAAGTGAGGCCGCCGACGCAAAAAAACCCGATCCCCGTATTTTTCAGCTTGCGCTTTCCCGGGCAGGGGCAGTAGTGACAGATAGCATTATGATAGGCGACACCTATGAAGCTGATATTCTTGGCGCACGCGCGCTGGGCATGCAGACCATTCTTTTTAATTACCACAATGCAGAACCACAGCAGGGCGATAGAGTGGTTATGCGCCTGCTGGAAATACTGGAGCATATCTAATAAATTGTTTAAAATGACTCCTTACTGATTTACAACGTTTTGCGAACCGTGGCGTTGTATAAAAATAGTTGAATATCCAGATATTCAACTATTTTTAGACTTTGCCAGAACCGTAATTCCGATAGCTATCGGGAGAAAATCATTTTGAATTGACTTTAAACAAGCCCTAACAATATGCACCGGATTTCCGCGTTTTTCTTTAACCAACTTTATGCTTATAATGGATTTTTATAAAACCTTAAGAACGCTCTTTATCTGTAGCTTTGTTCTTCTCGCTACGGGTTGTGTGAAAGATCAGGATTTTGATCAGGCCGATGAGCTTGTGCTCACGCCAGAGATTGAAACCGATCTTGTCTACTTGCAACTTACCCA
>JBDNGW010000171.1:0-12086 GCA_041689735.1 Leeuwenhoekiella sp.
CCCATTTCTATGGGTTCTTTTGCCCAGCAACTGCGTTGAAAATACTCGCCATAGCTACGGCTATGTCTGCGTTTTTCGCCTTGTTGATGAACAAAATAACTGCCTATAATTCGGTCACTTTATTTCTGAACAGATCCAAAGCATGATTGTTACTTTCCTATTATGTACTGCAAAGATAAGTAAAATTTCAATTATATGACTGTCAATATGTTAAGCTTTTCCCACTACGTTTACGACAAGCTTCTGCAATGGATTAATCCAAAACTTACAAAATGCCCAAATCCGCAAGAAAACGGCATTAATCCGGATGAAATCGGAAAATACTATCGATTTACTCCTTGTGCATTGATCCACTGGATATATTGCCGACGGTTTACATTATGTTGGCTCAAACTTTTTGCGAACAGGTGATAACCCGGTTTAGAAACATCAGCGACAAAAAAGTAAAAACCGTGCGCTTCTGGATGGAGCACTGCATTTATGGAAGAAAGATCTGGCATGGTGATAGGGCCTGGCGGTAAGCCACCATATTTATAGGTATTATATGGAGAATCGGTTTCCAGGTCTTTATATAAAACACGTTTTATGATCTGATCAAAATCATTCTGGCTGCGCTTTACGGCGTAAATTACCGTAGGATCTGCGTCGAGTTTCCAACCATTTTTAAGTCGGTTTAAATATACTCCGGCGACGCGCGGGCGCTCATCGGCCTTAACGGTTTCTTTTTGTACAATAGAGGCAAGCGTATATACCTGTGTAGGGTTAAGTCCCATTTTTTGTGCCTGTTCTATTTTTTGCTCATTCCAGAAGCGCTTATGCTCTTGAACCATTTTTTCACGAAATCCTTCAGCGTCTGTGTTCCAATAAAATTCATAGGTGTTGGGCAGGTAAAGACTGAGCGCGGTTTGCTCATCTAATCCCTGTTCTTTTAAAAAAGTGGTATCCCGGAGTGCCTTGACAAGGGAAACGCTATCTGCCTCCAACTGTTCTGCGATTCGGCCGGCAAGATTTTCTATGCGTTCCTGGTTATTAAAAGATATTTTTATGGGAATATTTCCGCTACGTATCGCATTTACGATCTCATTGTTATTACTTCCCTTTTTTATGACAAAATGCCCTGGCGTAATATTATTGATATACCCTTTTCGGTTTGCAACCGCATCAAAAGATTCAATATCGGTAACAAGAGGCTGTAACTGTTCTCGTACCTCCCCATAATTTGCGTTTGTTGCAATAAATAAATGGGCCTCTTCATTGTTGAAAGCAGTATTTGGGGCAAATAGGTTGGAATATATGGAGTAAGCAAAAAAGCCGGCACCTACCAGCCCAAGAAGTACAACCGCCAGTAGTATTTTTCTAATGTACATCTGTATTGATCAATTGAAATAAAAATTCGTTTTTATAGGAACCACGTATGCGTTTCCAGTCTTTGAGAATGCCCACCTGTTCAAAATTCATTTTCTTGAACAATTTGATGCTTCGGGAGTTACCCTCCAGAATATTGGCATAAAGTTGGTGCATATCTAAATGGGTAAAACTATAGTTGGTCACGAGTTGAAGCGCTTCTGCACCATAGCCCCTCCCCCGCTCTCCATTGCTGGCAATAATTATACCTATCCCGGCCCTATTATTTTTAGGATCATAATCGTATAGATCTATCATGCCCAGGATCTCTTCGGTATTATTCTTACAAATGGCCAGGCGCAATTGTTTTACCTCAAAAATATCGCGGTGCACATTATTGAGATATTGCTTGAGAATAAATCTGGAATATGGAGTAAGTGTAGTGCTTAGTTCCCACAGCTCTTCATCATTTTCGATCTGATGAACGAATTCCAAATCTTCTGGCTCGAGAGCGCGCAAAAAGAGCTGTTTACCTTTAAGTGTTATGGCCATGTTCCTTTAAATACAAAATCTGCGGCTCCTATAAGATAAATATCAGTATAGCCACGATCGGTTTTTTTGAAAGATACATTTAATTTACCACCCACCGCGTTGATTTGAATCGTATTCTGCTCGGTTTTTCCCAGATGGTGCATTGCCAGTGCGACAGCGGTCACGCCCGTGCCGCAGCTCAATGTTTCCTCTTCCACACCGCGTTCATAAGTACGTACATCAAATGTATTATCGTGTGGAGCAACAAAATTAACGTTACTCCCAGATTCCCCATAAAGCGAAGAATATCTTACAAGGCTCCCTTCTGCTTTTACATCTATGGCATTTAAGTCGTCCCTAAATTCAATATGATGTGGCGAACCGGTATTTATAAAGATAAAATCATCTTTCTCTATAATAGTATCTACATCGTTCATTTTAAGATGCACCAGACCGTTTTTAATATGTGCTTTGTGCGGACCGTCAATGGTCTCAAAATGTGCTTTATCTTTTATAATCCCCAATCGGTTTGCAAACGCGACCACGCACCTGCCGCCATTGCCGCACATAGAACTGGTGCCATCTGCATTGTAATAAATCATGGTGAAATCAAGTTCGTGATGATTTTCTAATAAAATGAGACCATCGGCGCCTATGCCAAATTTACGATTACAGAGCTGTTTGATCAGTTTGGTATCATTTTTGAAGAACATATCATAACGGTTATCGATCATTATAAAATCGTTTCCCGTACCTTGATATTTAAAGAAAGGTAGTGGCATTTTTTACTTTTGGGTAAGATGCAAAAATACATTTTTTTTAATGCATTGCTCCCTTCGTTAAATATGCGTTAAATGCTGCAACTTCACGCAAGGTATTGAGTCATTTAATAGTTATCATTAATAAAATACATATTTACTATGAAAAATTTTGCTAAAATGTTGTTCGTGGCCATACTCGGTGGGGGCATCACATTGGGCGCTTATCATTATTTTGAAGAAGAAGCGTTTACAACAACAACTACAATATCAAATCCCATTAGCACCTTGCCGGTGACCTATAAAGGTGGTCCCATAAGTGGTACGAACGTCGATTTTACTGAGGCTGCAGACCGTACTGTTCATGCTGTGGTACACGTCAAAAATGTTCAGATCGCTCGTCGCCCCAGGAACATGCAGGAATATTATCACGGTGGTGGCGAGATGGAAAAAGGTCTTGCAGGTACCGGTAGCGGGGTTATTATTTCGCAAGACGGGTATATTGTAACCAATAACCATGTGATAGATGGCGCTAGTGAACTTGAAGTCACCACAAATAATAATCAAACGTATACCGCCAAAGTCGTAGGGTCTGACCCCAAAGCGGATATTGCATTACTGAAAATAGATGCTGACGAGGAGTTGCCTTATTTGCCATTTGGTGATTCGGAAGCTACTCGGCTTGGTGAATGGGTGCTTGCAGTTGGCAACCCTTTTAACCTGACCAGTACGGTCACTGCCGGAATTATTTCCGCGAAAGCGAGGGATATTGATGAATTTGACGGTAATCCCCAGTCGTTCATTCAGACAGATGCAGCCATTAATCCTGGCAACAGTGGTGGCGCTTTGGTCAATATAAATGGAGAATTGATAGGTATTAACACCGCTATAACCTCACAGACGGGTACGTATGTAGGTTATGCCTTTGCCGTTCCTTCTAATCTCGCCCGTAAAATCGTTGAGGACATTATGGAATATGGCAATGTACAACAAGGTATTTTAGGAGTTGCAGGAGCGCCCATTAACCCTGCTGTTGCCCAAAAGTTCGAAACTTCAGAAAGTCAAGGTTTTTACGTAAATTCTATTGAGCCCGGTAGCGGTGCAGAAAAAGCTGGACTGAAAAAAGGCGATATCATTAAAGCGGTGGACGGAAAGGAAATAACCAAATTTGCAGATCTTTCCGGTTATTTGAATACTAAAAGACCTGATGATGTGGTAAAGGTTGAAATACTTCGCAATGGTGATCTTAAAACGATCCCGGTAACTTTATATAAGTTAAATACGTATAAAATAGGGAGACTGGGAATTGAAGTAAAGGATATTGCAACTAAAGAGCTTGAACCTTACGGAATAAAAAGCGGTGTGGTCATAAATGATGTTACCCGCGAAGATCTTGCCCGTTATGAACTTAAAGGGGTTGTGATCAATGAAATCGACGGTGAATCTGTCAAAAATGTTGATCAGGTGCAGAAACTTTTAAAGAAAAAAGGAGACTCTGATCCCATGAGCATCACCTTTGTGTGGCCTGACGGTAAACAGCAACAAATAATTTTTCAGTAGAAAAAAATGCCTATATAGGTGAAAAGACCCGCTATTTAAAAGTAGCGGGTCTTTTTTTAGGCTTTGTTTGAATCGTAATTTGTCAATATATGCCAGCTTGAAGGTGCAGAGAGAGCACATGAGATCTCGACTAAGATTGCCTACCGGCAAAGGTGGACTCAACCTGAGAACTAATTGAGTATATCCGGTAATCCACAATATTCTATATAGCGTTTATTTAATAGTAAAAATTAATTGCACGAATTGCTTTTATGACTTTTTTAACGGATTTGCACTTGCATTTTACCGATTTTTAAATGTTAATAACCCCGGTTTAAGATGGCCACATACAAGAACAGCGATACTTTAGGTATAAAAAGGAAAAGAGGTATAAATAAAAAAAGATATTTATTTCCTATTATTTTGGTAGTGCTACTGGTTGCCTTCCGTCTCTATTTGCCCACTCTTGTCAAGAATTATGTCAATAAAGTGCTGGCCGGTATACCCGGTTATTACGGACAGGTAGAAGATATTGATCTTGCGCTTTATCGTGGGGCGTATGTCATAGATGGTATGTACCTCAATAAGGTCAATGCCACCACACAAGTTCCTTTTCTAGATTTTCCCAAAACCGATATTTCGGTGGAATGGAAATCGCTTTTTAAGGGTAAGATCGTGAGTGAGATCACGATGTTTAATCCAACAGTTACCTATGTTTTTGAAGATCAACAGAAAAAGGACACTAAAGGAGAAACTGGTGCTGAGGCGAATGTTGATGCGAATACTAAAGACTGGACAAAGGCCCTCACAGATCTTGTCCCCATAAATATCAACCATTTTGAGATCCATAACGGCAAGGTAGGTTTTGTGAAATTACAGGAAGATCCCAATATTGACCTTTACATGAACCAGCTGGAGCTCAACGCAGATAACCTTCGCAATGTAAAAGACGACCGTAACAAGCTGCCCTCCCTTATTAAAGCTACTGCGGTGAGCATAGGCCAGGGAAAGTTTAATCTGGAGGGCGGGATGGACCTTATCAAGGAAATACCGGATATGGATATCAACTTTTCTTTGGAAAAAGCAGATATAACCGCAATAAATGACCTGACACGTGCTTATGGGGGAATCGACTTTAAAGAAGGAGAACTAGATGTTTACGGGGAGATCGCCATTGCCGACGCTTATATGAAGGGCTACATAAAACCAATGCTCAAGGATACTAAATTGATCAGCAAGAATGACGGCTTCTTTGAGGTCGTCTGGGAAGGTTTTGTGGGCATGTTTAAATTTATTTTAAAAAACCAGGGCACAGACACCTTTGCAACTCGCATTCCTCTTGAAGGGGATTTAAACAATGTAAACGCTGGAATCTGGACGACGGTTTTCAGTATTTTTCAAAATGGCTGGATTAGCGCCTTTAAGGGTCAGGTGGACCAGGATATCAATTATGAAGATGCTTTAAAGGAATCCGAAGTGGAAAAAATGAGCGGAAAAGAAAAAAGACAACACCGCAAAGCAGCCCGCCAGAAAAAAGGGGAAAAGCGCAAAGCGGAAAAAGACAATTCTGGTAAGCAATAAATTAGGCTTTGTTCAGAAATACAATGTACAGAATTGGCAATGTTATTTTGTGTAGTAACGACCTGCCTGCCGGCAAAGGCAGGGGCAAAAGACGCAGTTATAGCCTTAGCTAAAGTGAGGCTTTTTAACGAAATTAATGCGCACCTGCCTGCCGGCAGGCAGGAAAGAGCAAGTCAAAATGTATGGTTTGTTTTTGAAAAAAGCCTAAGGCTGGTAACCTATTATTTTGTAAATTTGCCGCCTAATTTATACTATGGCTACCTGTGCAGCCGTTTTGCAACAAACGCAGAAAAAATTCGACACCACATGCGCACCAACTTTTATATACTAACATTTGTCATTTTGGGAGGTTTACACCTTTCATTTGCACAAGATGCCCCCGCTTCGCAGGAAAAACCGAATACCATCAATCAGCAGTTTGAAGATATGATGGCAAATTCTAACACATGGCAGGAATACAAAGTGGTAAAAAGAACCACCTTAGACATGCTACAGCGCAATACTCAAGATAGCCTCAAAGGCTTTAAAAGTCAGGTAAGTACCTTTGATGACCAACTGGCTGAGCGCAATAGTAAAATTTCCTCTTTAAACTCGTCTCTTAAGAAAACTCAAAATACCCTTGAAGAAACGCGCGCAAATGTTTCCTCCATAGGTTTTCTGGGCATACAGATGAGCAAAGGTGGCTATAAATCCTTAATGTGGATCATTGTTGGAGTGCTTGCACTTGCACTTGCATTTTTTATCATTCGCTACCGCGGAAGCAATTCACATACCGTCGCAGCCCGTAAAAAACTGGGCGAACTGGAATATGAATATGATGATTTCAGAAAAAAATCGCTGGAGAAAGAGCAACGTTTGGGCAGGCAATTACAAGATGAACGTAATAAAGGGGTCAAAAACCCTAAAAATTAGGGGTTTTCGGCTGGAAAATCAAGATAGACACTATAAGTAAATAATCCTCGGGGCAAGCCCACGAGGCATTTAGAGGAATTTTTTTTTGATTGATGAAAACCATCCGTTTTCAAACTTTCCTCAAAAACGCGAGGCAAGTCTCGGGGAATTAAACCCAATAGAGATTAAAATGAAATCCACAGCAAACGCATGTGGATTTTTTTTTTCAAAATTAATATATATTAAATTCCGTCTGAAAATTCCCCTATTTTTGTCGAAAATCGGTGGTTTTCAGCTATTTTCAGTCTTAACCTATCCTTATTATGCGCATAGATATCATAACCGTTGTACCAGATCTCTTGACCAGTCCCTTTGAAGCCTCCATTATGAAGCGCTCCATTGAAAAGGGTTTGGTAGATATAAAAATACATAACCTTCGTGAGTATTCACTAGGCAATTATAATCAGGTAGATGACTATCAATATGGCGGCGGTGCGGGAATGGTGATGATGATTGAGCCCATAGATAAGTGCATTAGTGCTTTAAAGGCAGAAAGGGATTACGACGAAGTCATTTATATGACGCCAGATGGGAACACGCTCAACCAGCGTATGGCCAATCAAATTTCAACTTTGGAAAACATTATTATTTTATGTGGTCATTATAAAGGAGTGGATCAGCGCGTACGTGACCATTTTATCACCCGGGAGATTTCGGTGGGTGATTATGTACTGAGCGGTGGCGAGTTGGGCGCGCTTGTACTATGTGATGCCATTATACGTTTAATCCCCGGAGTACTTGGCAATGAGACGTCCGCCCTTACGGATTCTTTTCAGGATGATTTGCTTGCACCACCCATTTATACGCGGCCCGCAAACTATAATGGCTGGGAAGTGCCAGAAATTTTAACTTCGGGCCACACGCCAAAAATCGAACTATGGCGCGAAGAGGAAGCTTTTAAAAGAACCAGGGAGCGCCGCCCCGATTTATTGGAATAAGATGCCGTTTTCGGGAGTTTTTGACCGTTTTTAGTTTCCCGGACTTTTCCTTTAATTATCGGGATACGAAGAGGCAAGGTCGTTAGCGAATATTAGATGAAGTGACCATTTTAAAAAATCTACTTTCCTCTAGGTCAAAAGAGAATTATATGTATATTTGCGCCCTCATAGAACCAACCTCTGGCGATAGTCGTAAATGTTGCTTCTGGAAAATCATTAAAATCCTGTAAAATGGAAGATTTAATCAAATTCGTTCAAGACGAATACGTTACTGAAAATTCAAAAGAATTTCCAGATTTTGGGGCTGGCGATACCATAACTGTGTATTATGAAATCCGCGAGGGTGAAAAAACACGTACCCAGTTCTTTAGAGGTGTGGTCATTCAAGTACGTGGTAGCGGTTCTACCAAGACATTTACCATCCGTAAGATGTCTGGTACCATAGGTGTAGAGCGTATTTTTCCTATCAACCTTCCCGCACTTCAGAAAATTGAGATCAACAAAAAAGGTAAAGTACGTAAAGCACGTATCTACTACTTTAGAGGTCTTACCGGTAAGAAAGCGAGAATCAAAGAAGTTAGAAAATAAGACTAACATATATTGTAAAATACAAGCCTCTCCTTCGAGAGGCTTTTTTTATTCGTGAAACCGGTAGTTGAAACGCCGGAGACACATAGAAATACGAAGGTAAGACAGACACCGCTTTTTATACGAGGTCCCAAGTTCATTACCGAAATTTTCCTCAGACAAATGCAAACTTATATTCCTCAAAAGACCCCTTAACTCAAAAGGTTCACTACTTTATTGCGCATCTCCCCCATTTTTAGCACATTGCATTAATTTCTTGTAAATACCGCACACCCAGAACGTTAAAAATTACTTAAAATTCTTGCAAACGTTTGCGGTTTGCTTTACTTTAGTGACATAATTATTAGTTCAAAAGCTGATAGACGTTCAGGTATTCTTGTCTTGAATTTTAGAAATAAGATCAAACCAGGGATACATATACTTAGCTTTTTAAGAAACCGCTCTTGCGGAAAAGGCCAATGTTGATTTTTAAATTTTAGTCTGAGGTCTTTCCTTAGAAAAATAATTTTAAAATCGAAAGAAACATTATCCTACTTAAAAAAGTTAACCTCAGGATGTTTAATTGTTCTTTATAGATCAGTTGACATCCCAATGAATTGATTTACGGTGCAAGTAGTAATATTCTTGCTTAAAAAACTTCAAGGGTTTACCGGTAACAAATCATTTCATTAGAAGCCATGTCAAGGTACTTTGTACAGTGATATGGCTTTTTTTATGCGCTGTTGCGAAATAAAATGTATGTATCTCATTTGTTATAAACCCTGTAAAACGGCATAAACCCTACTAAATGGCCTTTTAAATAAGCATAAAATACTATATTTGCAAGGTTGAGTTTAACAACCATAGAACACACGTAAAAGTTCAAAACACCTATTTAATTTTTTTTAGAACTACTCCTTTATGTCCAAAACATCCAAAATCGCATACACCTTAACAGATGAAGCGCCAGCACTGGCAACGCACTCTCTGCTTCCCATAATCAGAAAATTTGCAAAAGCTGCCAATATTGAGTTAGATACTAAGAATATTTCTTTAGCGGCACGTATTCTAGTCAATTTCCCTGAAAAGCTTTCCGAAGATCAAAAAATGATTGATGCCCTGGGCGAATTAGCGGAACTGGTGACCAAACCAGAGGCCAATATTATTAAATTACCGAATATAAGTGCATCTATACCGCAACTAATTGCAGCTATAAAAGAACTTCGGGAAAAGGGTTACGACATACCCCAATATCCAGAAAATGCCACCA
Source organism: Leeuwenhoekiella sp. (assembly GCA_041689735.1). GTDB lineage: Bacteria > Bacteroidota > Bacteroidia > Flavobacteriales > Flavobacteriaceae > Leeuwenhoekiella. The sequence goes on from JBDNGW010000171.1 coordinate 9,480, forward strand.
CAGAAGAGGATAAGGAAGTACATAAGCGTTATGCCAAAGTATTGGGAAGCGCCGTAAATCCGATAATACGCGAGGGAAATTCCGACCGCAGGGCACCAAAACCGGTCAAGGAATACGCAAAAAATAACCCGCACAGTATGGGCGCATGGTCTTCTACCAGCAAATCACATGTGGTAACCATGAACAGCGGCGACTTTAGGGCCAATGAAAAGTCGGTTACCTTAGAGAATGCTACGAGCATTGATATTCTACTAGTAGATGCTTCCGGTAAGGAAACCCCTCTCAAAAAGGATTTACACTTGAAACGTGGCGAGGTCATTGACGCAACAATCATGAGCAAAAAAGCGCTACTTGACTTTCTTAAGGAACAACTAGCCATCGCCAAAGATAAGGGCGTACTTTTTTCAGTACACCTTAAGGCTACGATGATGAAAATCTCTGATCCCATTATTTTTGGTCATGTGGTACGCGTTTTCTTTGCTGATGTATTTGATAAATATGAAGAAGATTTTAAAAAGTTAGGTGTTGATGCAAAAAATGGCCTGGCCGATCTTCTTAATGATATTGAAAAACTGCCTGCTGACAAAAAAAGTGAGGTGGAAAAGGCCATTCTCGCGACACTTGAAAACCGGGCAGATCTGGCCATGGTAAATTCTGATAAAGGCATAACAAATCTCCACGTACCAAGTGATGTGATTATAGATGCCTCCATGCCAGCCATGATTCGCAATAGCGGAAAAATGTGGAATGCTGAAGGTAAAGCCCAAGACACCATGGCCGTAATACCAGATAGTAGCTATGCCGGTATTTATAAAGAAACTCTGGATTTTTGCAGAGAACATGGCGCTTTTGATCCCACAACTATGGGAACGGTTCCCAATGTGGGGCTTATGGCCCAGAAAGCCGAAGAATACGGTTCACATGATAAAACATTTGAAATCCCACAGGCAGGTACCGTATTTGTAAAAGATGCATCGGGAAAAGTTCTTATAGAGCATCAAGTGGAGCAGGGTGATATCTGGAGAATGTGCCAGACCAAAGATGTGCCCGTACAAGACTGGGTGAAACTTGCCGTAAAACGCGCACGCGCAACGGGTGATCCTACTATTTTCTGGCTGGATGAAGGCCGCGCTCACGATGCAGAACTTATTAAAAAAGTAAAAAACTATCTCAAAGATTACGATACTCAAGGTCTTGATATCCAGATCATGTCGCCAGTAAAAGCGACGCGGTTTACCCTAGAGCGCGTTAAAGCTGGAAAAGATACCATCTCTGTGACCGGTAATGTGCTCAGGGATTACAATACAGATCTTTTCCCCATCCTTGAAGTGGGAACGAGCGCAAAAATGCTCTCAATAGTTCCTCTAATGAACGGAGGCGGTCTTTTTGAAACAGGTGCCGGTGGTTCTGCGCCCAAGCACGTACAGCAGTTTATGGAAGAAGGTCATTTGCGCTGGGATTCTCTGGGCGAATTCCTTGCTTTGGCGGTTTCTTTAGAACATGCCGGTGAGACAAATAATAATGAGAAGGCTAAAATCTTAGCTGAAACTTTGGATGAAGCTACCATAAAATTTCTGAGCAATAAAAGATCACCCTCCAGGGTCGTCAACGAACTTGACAATCGTGGCAGTCATTTCTACTTAACACTTTACTGGGCACAGGCGCTTGCAGCTCAGGAAAAGGATAAGCAACTACAGGTAGAATTTGCTGAAATTACAAGTGAACTTGAATCCAACAAAGATAAAATCCTTCAGGAAATGCTGAATGCTCAAGGGCATGAAGTAGATTTGGGTGGTTATTACCTGCCTGATGAAGAAAAAGTTACCGCAGCAATGAGACCTAGTGCTACTTTTAACGCGATGATGGGTTCTTAAATATTCACTTTGAATATCAATTAATAAACTGTCTGAATTATTTTCAGGCAGTTTTTTTGATTTGAATGAGTGGTTGATTTTTTAAGAGGATTAATTGGAATAAATGGGTCAAGATTGGCTTTTTTAGTTATAAACTGGCTATTTTTCCCATAATTTCAATTTAATTTCAAAAATTCCTTTTATTAGAGCTATTTTCAATGATTTGGGCGTTCCCCAAAAGGGTCGGGCTATTCGCTACAATCTTTTTGCTCGTACCTCATAAAAAGGATTTCCACTTCTATCCCTAACGCAAAAACCATGGCGCATCATGCAAGCTCAAACTGAAAATGGAAACAGGCAAGATTCTATGAATCACATTTGTCAGAAGCCGACCTATTTTTTCTTTTTGTTTTTTTTACAAGGGAGCATGCTCCCTTGTACAGGGAATCTTTCTGCTGGCAGATGAAACCCACTGGTGAGATTTAAATTCTACAAACTCCTTATCAATTCTGAAAAACTCATATTTACAGCGAAATGTTACTAATAAATACGCTTTTGAAAACATTGAAAATGATAGGTTTAGAAATGACATCCGCAATTACCCCTAACGTATCAAATTTAAAGTATCTAAAAATTGTAACAATTTTAACAAAACAGCAACTAACACAATCAAATCAGCAACTTTCTAAATAAAAATTTATGCTTTCTATTCAAAACCTGAATAAAACCTATCCGAACGGTACACAGGCCTTAA
>JBDNGW010000172.1:0-1902 GCA_041689735.1 Leeuwenhoekiella sp.
AAATCCGATTATTCCCTTTAGGGCCGGGGAAAAAATGATCTGATTTTCGGCATTTTGTTCTTGCTCCGTCCCTAAAGGGATCCAAAACACCTAAAATCGGATATTTCAACCATAATAGCCATTCTAAACTAGAGCCAAAAGAAATAAAGTAGTCTATGAAAATTGTTGTTTCCCCTGCAAAAACGCTTGATTTTGAGTCAGAATTACCCACTTCCCGTGCTACACAACCTCTATTCCTTGAGGAAGCGGCAACGCTCAATAAGAAACTGGAACGTAAAACCAAGGCTGAAGTCGGTCAACTTATGAGCATCAGCGCTAAACTCGCCGAACTAAATTACCACCGATATAAAGATTTTGAGACACCTTTCACAAAAAAGAACGCACGTCCCGCGATGTACACTTTTGCTGGCGATGTGTATACAGGGCTTAACGCATATACTATCCCGTTAGAAAAAATAAATAAATTACAGGATTCCCTGCGCATACTTTCGGGACTTTATGGCGTGCTGCGCCCGCTAGATCTTATGCAAGCTTACCGCTTGGAAATGGGAACGAAGTTAAAATCTGGGCATGACAATAATCTCTACGAATTCTGGGGCGATAAAATTACTGATGCGCTGAACAACGATATGGAAGAAGACGAGATTTTTATCAATCTGGCAAGTCAGGAATATTTTAAATCGGTTAAAACAGATAAATTGAAAGTGCCGGTAATCACGCCAGTCTTTAAGGATTATAAAAATGGAGAACTTAAAATAATTGCCTTTTATGCAAAAAAAGCCCGCGGGCTTATGGTGCGCTATATCCTAGATAAAAACGTGGAAACGCTGGAAGATCTCAAAGGTTTTGATTATGAAGGTTATGGGTTTAGCGAAGAATATTCGGATATGGAGAAGAACGAACTTGTATTTGTTCGATAATACCCTGAAAATTACCTATTCTAGCCAGTTTTTGAAATCCTTGACGCGCTCACGAGCAACGATAAGTTCGAAATTTTTAAAGTTTTTCAGTTGAATTTTTAAGCGGGAATTAGAATAGGTAATAATATCCTCAATCGCTTTCAGTTTAATTATCGCTTGCCTATTGATCCTGAAAAATTGGTCGGTATTTAATTCTTTTTCTAGCGTGTCCAGCGTGGTATCCATTACATAATTGCGCCCTTCGTTGTTATGTAGATATGTGGCTTTATTTTCGGTATAAAAACAGGATATTTCAGCGGTTTCAACTATTTTCAGGTGTTGGCCCACGCTTACGGTATACCGCGTTTTATGTGTTTTTCCAAGGAGCAACTCCTTAAAATGCTGCACATCAAAATCAATGGAATTCTTTTTATTCAGTTTTTGAAACTTTTGGATTGCGGCGTGCAATTCCTCTTCATCAATTGGTTTTAACAGATAATCAATACTGTTCAGCTTAAAGGCTTTGAGCGCATATTCATCATAAGCGGTGGTAAAAATAACCGCGCTTTTGACATCCACTTGTTCAAAAATCTCAAATGAAAGTCCGTCGCTGATCTGAATATCCAAAAAGATAAGGTCAGGTACATCATTATTAGAAAACCACTCCACGCCTTCGGTTACCGAGTGCAACATGATTTCCACCTCAAGCCCCTCTTTGCTCAACATGCGCTGTAACCTGCGCGCGGCAGGCTTTTCATCTTCTACAATAACTGCTTTCATCCGGTTTTATTAAATTTCTCTCTTTTCTTTGCTCTTTGCTCTTTACTTTTTACTTTTTGCTCTTTATTCTTTATTCTTTATTCCTTTTTTTAAACAAATGCCGTTCTAGACCTACAAAGATCCGTACCTCGCTGATACACTTCAACAGGCTCAGCACACTGCCCCGTAGGTCACCACATCTTTTTACTTAAAAAATCAAACAAGGACATTACTCCCAGTGCTG
>JBDNGW010000173.1:0-2040 GCA_041689735.1 Leeuwenhoekiella sp.
TACTGATAAACTTTCCGGCGTCCTGGACCTGCTCATAAAACTGCGCACCGAAGCCCGGGCCGATAAAGATTTTGCGACCAGTGACCGGATCCGTGATGCGCTCCTAGATATGGGCGTTCAACTCAAGGACGGCCGCGAGGGAACAACCTACAGCATCAATCAGTGACCGGCAAGCAATTGGCCACCGCACCGCTTATTTTTTTGGTGCGTATCTATCAGCGCGCCATTTCCCCGCTACTGCCTTCCTCCTGCCGCTATAGCCCCACTTGCTCGCAATATACCGTCGAGGCGCTGCAGATGCACGGTTTCTTTAAGGGAAGCTGGCTTGGTATAAAGCGCATTGCAAGTTGCAACCCCTGGGGAGGTTCTGGATATGATCCCGTACCACCAAAGAAAACCTTTAATAAGCAATGAGCAAGTGATATTGAAACCTATTCAATCCAAAATAGAAATTTAAAGCCCAAAGACCGAAAGTAGTTGGGCGCTTTTATATATTTACGCTTTACTTTTAAAAATGCCGTATGCACGCACTTAAGATGACCTGGAACCCTTCAACAGGTATTGACCTTGGTTTTTTTACCATCCATTTTTACAGCCTCATGTTTGTCGTAGCTTTTATGCTGGGCTGGTACCTCATGAAACGCATCTTTAAACGGGAGGGTGTAGAAGAGGAAAAACTCGATCCCCTTTTTATCTATTCTGTTGTGGCGATTTTAATCGGTGCGCGGTTGGGGCACGTTTTTTTCTACCAGCCTGAACTGTTATTGCAGGATCCACTTTCGGTAATTCTTCCGTTCCGCTTTGTGCCAGAAATAGAATATACCGGTTTTCAGGGACTCGCCAGTCACGGCGCCGCCATTGGGATGATCATTGCCATGTATCTCTACAATAAAAAAATATTGCATAAAAGCACGTTGTGGTTGCTTGACCGCGTGATCCTTCCGGTCTGTCTGGGTGGAATTTTCGTGCGGATCGGGAATTTTTTCAATTCGGAAATAGTTGGTAAAATCGCTAAAAACAGCGAATTTTCCGTAAAATTTGTACAGGATCAGTACAATAAGTATGAGGTTCAGCGTATTACCGGAATTAGTGACACTAAAGAAGCATATAGAGCACTAACTGACGATCCGCAATTTGCCAGTTATATTGAGGCTATCCCCTACCGTTATCCGGGCCAACTTATGGAGGCCACCGGTTATGTGATCGTCTTTGCCATACTTATGTTCATTTATTGGAAAACCGATCTACGGAAAAAAGAAGGTTTTCTTTTTGGCACCTATTTAGTACTGCAGTGGTCTGTGCGCTTTATTGTTGAATTCTTTAAACGCGCTCAGGTAGAAGGGCGCGAAAACTGGATTTTTGACCTCAATACCGGTCAGATCCTCAGTATTCCCTTGATTTTGATCGGTCTCTTTTTTATGATTCGTGGGTTCAATCAGAATACTGAAAAAGTTTATTGATCATGAAATTCCTTCTCTATTCTTTATTGGGCTTTCTGCTGCTTTCTTGTAATACTTCTTCGGAAAAGCCTTCGGAAACATTGACTACGGAAGATATTGCTTTTACTAAAGAAGGTGAACTCAACATCTATAAAACCGATAGCACTACGATCGCACTGGATATCGAAATTGCCGAGACCGATTATGAAACAGCCACCGGACTTATGTACCGCGATACCATGGAAGAAAATCAAGGGATGCTCTTTATTTTCGGTTCACCATCTGTACATAGTTTTTACATGAAAAACACGGAATTTCCATTGGATATTCTCTATATCAAAGCAGATCAAAAAATAGCCGCCATTGCTGCAAATGCGGAACCTTTCAGCGAAAAAAGCCTTTCTTCTGAAGTTCCAATACAATACGTACTTGAAATTAATGGTGGGCTGGCTGAAAAATGGAAATTGAAGGTTGGGGATTCTTTGAGTTGGAAGAGGGAGTAGTTCAGAGTTCAGAGTTTCAAATTATTTGTTTTTTTGTGTCGATCCTGCAAGGCGGTGTGCTGAGCTTGTCGAAGTATGGTGCCGAAGGCCTCCTTATA
>JBDNGW010000174.1:0-3604 GCA_041689735.1 Leeuwenhoekiella sp.
TGCTCAAAAGATTTTTATGCGTGTTCGCCATTGACCCGAACAGACCAAAAAACAAGGAAAAGATCCGGAAGCTTTTAACCTACGGTGCTAGGGCCGCCTAAAACTAAACGAAGTATTGTCTATGATAACCTGCTTAAATCAAATTTTCAAACTTTGCCGAATACTCTCTATATTCTTCTTTCTCTTTATTTCTTGTAAACAGAGAAGCTATAAAGTTGAAAATAATAATTCCGTAGAAACTGTTCAATTTCGAAACAGTGACCAACCTGATTTAAATAAGAAGAATAGCAGGCAAAACTCCATAACCGGAAAAGTAGTAAAGATTTCTGACGGAGATACTTTTTCTCTAATTTTCGATAATGGTTTTAATGTAAGAGTTAGGCTTAACGATATTGATTGTCCTGAAAAAAAGCAAGCATATTCCAAGAAAGCTACAACTGAATTATCGAATCTAATTTTTAATAAAATCGTGCAAGTTAATTACGATAAAAAGGATGGATTTGGTAGGGTTTTAGGTGATGTTTTTATTGGTGATCTGAATGTGAACCGAGAAATGCTTCGTAAAGGCTTGGCATGGCATTATAAAAAATATTCTGACAATGAGGATTTAGCTCAACTAGAAAATAAAGCTCGAAGAAATAAATTTGGTCTTTGGCAAGATCCAAATCCAGTTCCACCGTGGGAGTTTCGGAAAAGAAAATAATTTTATAGCATTATGATTAAAATAAAATATGGCATTTTGCCACTGGTAATTATATTGATTGCAATTAGTTGTAAACGTGACAACCGGTCAACAGAAACGCCTTTAGATGTAGAAGATCCACCTGCAACCTTCTCTAAAATAAGTCATGTAACTTTTTATATCGAAAATTCCGGGAGTATGGAAGGATACGTTAATGGCGCCACAGAATTTGTTGAAGTTGTTAATAAATTGGCCCAATATCCAGGTTTAATTCCAGATGACGTTTCCTTCTCCTATAATATGGTAAGCGGGAAGGCGTCGCCTCTAGCTAATGAGAAAAAACTTAAAGTCTATGATATAGGCAACGATGCTAGTATTCTAAAATCCAGTCTTACTAAAGCTGGACTTAAAAAACCTACAAGTGGGAGAAGCGATCTTAATGAAATGTTTAAAATAGCCCTTAATAAGGCCAAGGCTGATAGTATCTCCATACTCATATCTGACGGTATTTATGATGTGGGTGGAAGTGTCAATCCTTTGAACAGTTTAATAACAGAGGTACAATCAACGACAACTAATTTTATTCAAAGATTAAAAAAAGATAATATTGAAACATTGTTGATCAAACTGGAATCGGATTTTGATGGACTTTATCATCCTGCCAATGTCAATGATCCCAGTGGAAAAAGCGTTTCCATAAAACAAAAAAGACCTTATTACATTTGGATCTTTGGTAATAGTTATCTACTCAATAAGTCTTTCCCTGAGAATGAACTTAGAGAATTGAATGGCTATGTTGACATAGCCCGGTTCCGTAAATTAACGAATCAGTCGATTCCATACGAAGCAACTGGATATAAGATTTTAGGATTTAAGCCAGATAGTGGGAATGAAGAAAATAATTCTTATGAACTTTATAAAAACGTTATGGATTCTTCTTTTTTTAATATTGCCGTTAATTACAGCGATCTTAAAATCTCCAGCAATTATTTAACAACTGTCAATAATTACAATAGCTCAAGTAACTATGCTGTTGTGAAGATAGTTGAAGTTGAACCAAACCCTCCAAACGATTTAAAACCCTATTTACAAAATCTTCCATTTAAGGCGACTCATATCATATCAATTTCAACCAAAAACCCTCCAGAAACTGGCAAAATCACTATTAGTCTAAAAAATATAGTCCCAGATTGGATCGAGGAATCAAGTGTGGATAACGATTATCCTTTTAACGGGAGTACAACTCAAACTTTCGGATTTAAAACTCTTATTGGAGGTATTGAGGAAGCTTATGAAGAAATGTCAAGCACTGAAAATTTGACCCAATTTAATATATTGATAAAAAATTAACATTATGTCTATTTTTCCTTCTTTTTATGAGTTCTTTGAAAATATATTTGGAATTTACGATGATAGATTTAGCATTGTATTTCAAAACTTCTATCAATATGGTGGTTATAATGACATGGGACTTCTTTTAATTGGTGTCCCACTAATAATTTCGGGGCTCTTTTATTTAGTCTGGAAATACCCTTATGGAACTATTTTCCATTGGATTATAATGATTGTTATAACAGCATGTATTGCAGCCGGCAGTACTTATGGCACTACAAGGTTAGCTCTAGCAGATTCATTGATTTCACCAGATCCTAATATAGTTGATTTCACGAATTTACTTGTACTGAAATATACTTTATTAAACGCGTTGCTGTCACTACTTGTTTCGTTTTTATATAGTCTAGTATTAAAGCAATTTAGTAAAGTTCAAATGCATTTACCTTTTTAAATATCAAGAATAATGGCTAAGAAATTATATGTTTTTGGAATAGGGGGCACTGGCTCCAGAGTGATTAAAGCACTTATAATGTTGCTTGCTTCGGGTTGTAAACTGGACAATGGGTTTGATACCGTAGTACCGATCATCATTGACCCAGATACAGGTAATGGAGACTTGAATAGAACTAAAGAAATCCTCAAGCTTTATCAAGAAATTCAAAGAAATATTGAAGCTCCAGATGATTTTTTCTCGCAAGAAGTTAAAACCGTAGAAAATTTAGTGACAAACGCAGATGGCATAAATGCAGATGGGTTTCAGTTTATGCTCAATGGCACAGTCGGAACAAAGTTTAAAGATTTTATCCATTATTCGAGTTTGCCGAAAGAGGACAAATTATTTATTGATACTTTATATTCCGAGAAAAATCTTGAATCCGATCTTGATGTAGGATTTAAGGGAAACCCCAATATGGGTTCCATTGTATTGAATCAATTTACATCTTCCCATGATTTTCAAAAATTTGGCCAGTCCTTTAATCCTGGCGATAGTATTTTTATAATCAATTCTATTTTCGGCGGGACAGGTGCAGCAGGTTTTCCGTTGTTGCTTAAAAGTTTAAGGAATGGTGCAGACATTCCCAATGCGGCACAGATAGCAGAAGCACCAATTGGAGGCATTACATATTTACCTTATTTTAAATTGAATAAAGGTGAAATAGATTCGGATACATTTCTTGAAAAAACAAAATCTGCCATTGATTATTACAACCGAACAATTATTAATCAAAATCAGCTCGAGACCCTTTATTTTTTAGGTGATATAGGTTCAACATCAACCTATGAAAATCACGCTGGACAACAATCTCAAAAGAATGATGCCCATTTTTTAGAGCTGGCAGGAGCACTTGCTATTATGGACTTTTGTTCCAGTGTACCAAATCTAATTCAAGGCCAAACTAAAATCAAGGAATTTGGTATCGATAATGAAACAAGTCCTTTGACCTTTGATTCTCTAAATATGGCAAATTCCGAACAAATTAAAACCTATTTGCAAAAGTTTAGACTTTTTACTGAATATCTTAATAAGGGCTTACCACGGGCTTTGAATGTATCAAGGTGGACTAAGAAAAAAACACAACTTACAAA
>JBDNGW010000175.1:0-3821 GCA_041689735.1 Leeuwenhoekiella sp.
CATTTCTATGGGTTCTTTTGCCCAGCAACTGCGTTGAAAATACTCGCCATAGCTACGGCTATGTCTGCGTTTTTCGCCTTGTTGATGAACAAAATAACTGCCTATAATTCGGTCACTTTATTTCTGAACAGATCCTTAGAAGGTAAAGCTTATGATTTTCGTAAAGGCACCCCTAAGGCTTTTAGGCAACAATTGGATGTGGTGATCCATGCATACCTTTCTTTAAAAGTTGGTTTGGTACAGGCCGATGAAAAGGCTACATCCAAATACAGCAGCGAATTGTTGGAAGCATTGCAAAATGTTGACGGCAAAGTTCTTAAAGGCGATGCCAAAGCGTTTTGGGAAGAAAAGAAAAGCTTTTTAATGCAACACGCAAGGCTTTGCAAAGAGGCCTCCACCATTGCAGGAAAACGGGAAAACTTTATTTATCTATCTCAGCCTTTAATAAAAGTGGTCGAGGCCTATGGTCCCGGTGATGAAAAACTCTATGTGGATTTTTGCCCAATGGCCAATAACAATAAAGGAGCTTTTTGGTTAAGTGCAAGCAAAGTTATTGAAAACCCATTCCTTGAAGAATCAATGAGGGATTGTGGAGAGGTGAAGCAGGAAATTACTTCCAATAAATAGTTGACCCAGCCTTAAAACCAACCAAGGATGAAAAAAGAATTTTATAGTAAATAATCCTCGGGGCAAGCCCACGAGGCATTTAGAGGAATTTTTTTTTGATTGATGAAAACCATCCGTTTTCAAACTTTCCTCAAAAACGCGAGGCAAGCCTCGGGGAATTAAACCCAATAGAGATTAAAAACATGGTCTGTCGCAGCTGTATCAAAATTATCAGGGATGCGCTTCAAAAAAAGAACTTTCACATAGCCGAAATTGAATTGGGGAAGGTCGTTATCGAAACAGAAAATGTCCTCGAAACAAAAAAACAACTTATTGAGGTTCTGAGGAACAATGATTTTGACCTTATTGAAACCCCTGAGGATAAACTGGTAGAGCAGGTAAAAATAGCGCTTATCGAACTCATCCACCTGATCCCTGAATGTAGGGACATAAAACTATCAGATTATCTCAAGGATAAGTTACATCAAGATTATTTCAGGCTGAGTAAAATGTTTTCATTTAATCAACAGATTACTATTGAAAAATACTTTATTAAACTCAAAATAGAAAAAGTTAAAGAATTGATTCATTTCCAAGAACATAATTTTACGGAACTATCACATTTGTTGGGCTACAGTAATCTCGGGCATCTTAGCGGACAATTTAAGACCGAGACAGGAATGAGTCTAACAGAATATAAGGCTATGGGATCAAATATTAGGAATTCTTTAAACCGAATTCTATAAACATTCACCAAAATTATAGAAATGTAATTAAGTAATTAACAGTAATTTAGATAATAAATAAAAACAAAAGAATTATGAAAATTTTAAAAATAAGTATAGCTGCTGTAGTGGCGTTTGGATTGTTCAGTTTTACCACTTCCTGTAATCAAATGGGAAATAAAAATGATAAACATATGATGGATGATATTATGGATAATAGTTCGATGGGCGAAATGATGGGCGAAAATGAGAAAATGGTTAGTGAGGGGCAACAAGATGATTTTTCTTTGATACTATCATCCTATCTTCAAATTAAAGATGCCCTAGTTTCCGACGATTCCAAAACTGCTCAATCAGCTGCGAAGAAAATGGTTAACATGGATAGTGATATTGCACCTTTGGCCGATGCGATAGCTGATTCCAATGATTTAATGGAGCAACGTAAAAATTTTAGTAAAATGTCCACAGTACTCTATGGGAAAGCCAAGGACAAGGATTTGAAAAACACCTTATACTGGAACCATTGTCCTATGGCCCTTAACAAGCAAGGAGCGAATTGGTTAAGTATGAACGAAAAGATCCGTAATCCCTATATGGGCCAAAAAATGCCAGGTTGTGGATCCGTGAAGGAAACTTTAAGCAATCAATAAAAAAAGTCCTGTGGAAGGGTGGGATGTTAAAAACGGGCTTTCCGCTCTTCGGAACAGCCACTATTCACGCTACAAATTAGAAAATTATGAATGCACACATAGAAAGATTTTACGATGAAGATTTAGCGCACGCATCTTATGCTGTTTTAAGCAATGGTGAAGTAGCTTTAATTGACCCTGGAAGAAATCCTCAACAGTATTACGATTTTGCCAAAAAGAACAACGCCGGCATTATTGCAGTTGTCGAAACCCACTTGCACGCCGACTTTGTAAGCGGTCATTTGGAAATTCATAAGACAACGGGGGCAGAGCTGTACGCCAGCAAGTTCGCTCAAGCAAAATATCCTCACACTACAATCGATCAAGGTGATGTGCTCGCAGTTGGTAACATAGAATTGAAAGCCCTGAATACGCCGGGTCATTCTCCGGACAGCATCAGCATTTTACTTATAGATGAACAGGACACAAAGAGGGCTGTTTTTACAGGAGATACGCTTTTTGTGGGTGATGTAGGTAGGCCTGACCTTCGAGAAGAGGAAGGGGATATGGATACCCAAGAGAAAGAATTGGCCCGACAAATGTATTCCTCTACCCGTGACGTATTAATGAAATTGGGAAAAGGTGTGAAGGTATATCCTGCACATGGGGCCGGTTCCCTCTGTGGGAAAAATATCAGTAGTGACCTATCCAGTACAATCGGGCGGGAGTTGGAGGAGAACCCGGCATTACAGCCTATGGATGAAAACGCTTTCGTTGATTTTTTATTGGACAATCAGCCCTTTATACCAAAATATTTCAAACATGATGTTGGCTTAAATAGAAATGGAGCTGATTCTTTTGATAAAAATTTGAAAGCTGTACCGGTAGTTGAAAATGAAACATTTCAGGATGGCATTGCCATTATCGACGCCCGTTCGCAGCAGCAATTTAAATCAGGGCATCATGCTGGTGCCATAAATATTGCCGCCGGGGCTAAGTTTGAAACCTGGTTGGGCACTATGGTGCCGCCCAAAGAATCTTTGTATTTAGTGGCAGAAAACAAAGAAACCCTGACAAAATTATTGGAAAAGACGGCCAAGATCGGATACGAAAAAAATATTAAAGCGGCTTTAATTAATCCTACTAATGCCAAAAAGGAAGAACCAGAACTGGATATGGGTCATTTCAAATCCCATAAAACGGATTATCAGATTTTGGACGTAAGAAATAAAGCGGAACTGGAAGATGGAAAAATTTTCGAGCAAGCTGTTTCCATCCCATTGCCAGAATTAACTGAACGTATCAATGAAATCGATGCCAATAAACCTGTAGTAGTTCATTGTGCAAGTGGTTACAGGTCTGCCATTGCCTCTAGCCTCATTAAAAAGAAGCTTCCTGAAACAAAAGTTTATAATCTTGGGGCGGAGGTCAAAAAATTCAAGTCAGACTGATGATGATTTAAAATAAACCAGTCCTATAGTACTGGAAAAATTGAACTGAAAAATAACAAAATTAAAACAAAAAGATATGAAAAATTTAGTAAAAAACACACTGGCTATACTTGTTGTAGCGGTAACGATGTCCACAAGCATTTATGCGCAGGACACTAAAGAAATGTCCAAAATGTTGGAGGACAACCAAAAGAAAGAACAGGTCTATACGGCCATAATGCAGGACCCGGAATTGAAAAAAGAGATGATGCAACGTATGATGAAGGACGCCAAAAAAGATTCGACTTCAAGTAAAATGATGGGCGATATGATGATGAAGGACGGTGATATGAAAAATATGATGATGGGTAAAATGATGGATGGGGCAGCCGAAGAAGAAGGCATGTGCAAGAAGATGTGCATGATGATGA
>JBDNGW010000176.1:0-5612 GCA_041689735.1 Leeuwenhoekiella sp.
CTAACATTCGAAATCGATAAAAAAGGGATTACATCAAAATTAACTTCTGTTCTGTCTCCAACTTGAACAATTGCGGTATCGAGTGGAAAAAAAGCTCCCTCACTGGGGATTATTTTATATTCGTTTTGAAATATTAGGGCATTTTCGAATGTACCATCCGGTTTACCATAAAATAAAATGGGAGAATTTATACTAGCACCTTTCTCAAAAAGCTTCACTAAAAAACCATTAGGTTGCTCAGTTTGAATACCCTCGCCAGTAACGACATCTGTAAGTTTTCCATAAATGTCGCCATTCGGAGCATTGTAATTATCTATCTTATCGCACGAGGAAAATACGACCATCATACACAATAGAAAAAATATATTTTTACGTATCATAAGTTTTTGCTTTAATATATCATTCTAGGGAAAATCGCTCGCCTTTAGGCGAAGACTTTAGTATACTTTATCCCCGGAATGGGTTATTGGGTTATTTTTAGTTTTTTGTTCTTTAGTCGCCTTTAGGCGAACCCAAACCCATCGGTCTTTAGCCGATGGTAGTTTAGTTTATTGTTCTTACTTCTGAAAAAATCAAGATATGACACCCTCCACATTAATAACCAGGGTTTTGAATTAGATTCGGATTCCTTGAAATTTCTCCAGGATCAATTCTGCTGTAGTAAACTTTGGTATCGAACGTTTTAGCCCATCTTCCTACTGCACTAGCCTCAAAACGATAAGCATCTTCCTGAATATCATAATAGGGTTTCAGTGCAGTAAAACGAGTATTATTTAATAGTTTATCCGAGACACGCCATCTAATGTAATCCCACCATCTATGATTTTCGAAAGCTAACTCGACATTTCTTTCGTGTCTAACGGCATTAATGGTCAATTCCTCCGAACCCAACAAACGAATTCCGGCACGTTCTCTGATGGCATTAACTGCGCCCATTGCATCCTCATCCTTATTTAATTCAATAGCGGATTCTGCATAATTTAAAAGAATTTCCCCGTATCGGAATACGATCCAGGATTGATCTGAAGCCCCGCCTATCGCCGACAAATGACTCAAATTATAGTCAAGATATTTACGAACATGAAAACCTGTTTGGCTCTTTTCAGTTCCTCCAAAACCACTTAACCCAACAATATGTAAGGTTCCGTTATCATTATCAGACTCATGCGTGACTGGATTATACAAAGCACTATAATCTCCAGCTTCAATTTTTGTATTTCCATCATAAATACCAGCTTGTGCATCAATTATGTTGCTTCGAAAGGCCGAAAAAGGAACAATCACGGTCGCCAAACATCTTGGGTCCTTATTAATAAATATATCGGTTGCATTTTTGTAATAAATAGGTGAACCGTCGGTATTAACAAGTTTAAGGTTTCCATTAGTACCATCAACGTACTCAAACTGTTCCACCATTTCCAACGTTGGTCCTATACCTGAACCACCGCCTCCTGGACCTCTAATCCCAAAAGGCAGATTTTGTGCATCATAGGAGTGCGTTTTATAAGGGTACTGGTAAAAAACGGAAAAAATCACTTCCGGATTATCCGGATCAATAAATAATTGCTGAAAATTAAGTTCTTTATCCTGATTTTTTGCATATAATGAATATTTACCTGAATTAATTATTAAATCCGCTGCATCATAAGCAGCCTGCCAGTAATGAGCATCTTCCGATAAAGGTATTCCAACGAGACCATTCAGTTCAACCGATCCATATTTAGCAATTGACGCCGCGTAAAGCATCGCTCGGGATTTTAATGCGAGTGCAACATATTTGTTTGCTCTTCCTGGTGTATTGGTTTCAGGTAAAAGCGATATTGCTAAATCCAGATCCGAGGCTATAAAATCCCAAACCTCCTTTTCCGTATCCCTAGAAACCTGAAATTCCGTACCATCACCCCCACTATATTGTTGTACTTCATCAATAATCGGTACACCACCCCATAACGCTTAACTAGCCCAAAGTAGTAAAATGCTCGAATGAAATAGGCTTCCCCTGAAAACGATTTCTTCTCTGCTTCCGATAGGCCAGCTGTCGGTAATTTGACGATTAAGTCATTTACATTTCGTATTGCATCATATTTCCACCATTGATACCAAGTCCCATCTGGGATCGTAGTACTTTCGTTATTATAACTACTAATCGACTCATCGGTTTGATTCGCTAAATGCTGTCCTCCTGTCGCATAATTAAAATCTTCAACAGGTAATTGGCTATATAAAGCGGCCATATAAGCTTTTACCCCTGACTCATTTTCAAAGACATCGTCTGACGTAAGAATACCTAGCGGACTGATATCTAGATTCTTTTCACAAGAACTAAAAAATACTAGAAAAATGAGCCCTATAAAAAAGTTTATTGATTTTTTCATGATTTTTAAAAATTAAAATGTTACACTTATTCCCATACCCAAAGTCATATTAAGAGGATATGAATAAAAGAAATCTTGCTGTTGTTCTGGATCAATATTTCTTAAATTAGTCCATGTAAAAAGATTAGAACCATTAAAATTTGCTCTCATAGACTTAATCCCAAAATTCTGCAAAAACAACTGTTTGAAAGTGTAGCCTATTTCGATTTTCTTAATCCGCACATAAAATCCATTACTTAACCAGAACGAAGAAGTCCAGTTGTCTGAATCCACATAGCCAGTTTGAGGATAAAAACCTGGAACCAACGGACTACTAGTGTCAAAAATATCCTCATGATGCCATCTATCCATAAATTGGGACAAACTATTTCTACTCCATCGAAGTGGCAAACTGTTCATTCCATTATATCGATAGCTATAACCGGCAGCTCCTTGACCAAATATTCCTAAATCGAAATTCTTCCAAGATAGGGTGATATTGAGTCCAAAATATGTGCTTGGGATATTGCTTTTGGCTATCGGCTTCTGGTCCATGCTAGTAATCATTCCATCTCGGTTTATATCTTCATACTTCAAATCTCCCGGTCTTAATGTTCGGTTCCCTTTGTCATCCTGAAGGGGTGAAGCAAGAATCTCTTCATAATTCTGGAATTGCCCTATATATTCATATCCCCATTGTATATTTTTCCATCGGTCAGTGGAATTATTTCTCCAATCAAGGTATGAGTTACCATCTGGAGCTCGATCGATATACGTATTCTTACCTCGAGTATAGGTCAGGTTAGCAGAAATATTATAGGATACCTCTCCGATAGTCTTTCTATGTCCGAGCACAATTTCAAAACCTTTTTGTTCATCTTTGTTTAGATTCTCTTGGGGCAAATTGGCTCCAATGGTGGCAGGTACGGAAAGCGCCCGCGTTGCTAGCAAACCGGAACGATTACGTTGAAAAAGATCAAACTGCATTGATAGTAAACCATTAGAGATATCCAAGTCAACACCCACGTTTTTAGTGGTCGCAGTAAACCAAGTGATATTAGGGTTTGGAAAGCCCCTAAATCCTAAACTCGGGATAACATCGCCACCAAAAATATAATTTGCATTAGGATAATTGTAGCCCGTCAAATATTGATGATTGGCCGCGGAATCATCTCCCATTTGCCCCCACGACCCTCTCAATTTCAAATTAGTCACATAGGGTAAACTTTCCTCCATGAAGTCCTCCTCCGATATCCGCCAACCTACAGAAGCAAAAGGGAACAATCCCCATCTCTTGCCTTCAAGAAACTTTGAAGACCCCCCATAATTAAAGCCCGCCTCAAAAATATATTTGGATAAAAAATCATAGTTCACCCTCCCAATTATGCTTTCATTTGCATCCTCATATATGTTTGAGGAACTAACAGTAGCATTTTGAGCAAGACCTGCATAAAGTTGGTCAACATCGATAGCAAACTGTTTATTCGCATTTAAATTATCGCTTTTTGCATGTCTTCCTTCGTATATTGCAGTAGCTTTTACATGATGCTTTTCAAGAAATAACCGATCAAATGTTAACTGTCCCAAGATGGTCGTTTTCTGTAATGGGGAATAGTTTTCGTATAAACTTGTCGGTGTCCACTTGCCAGAACCCGCTACATCATAAGTGTCAGACACCTTATCATAGGTATAAACGTTGTACTGCTTTCTCCAATCTTTCTGAAACGTATCCTGACTATTAAAACCATACATAAACCTTGCATTCAATCCTTCTATATGCTTAAATTCATAGTCCAAGCTAAAATTACCTTGAAATGTTTTGTTCTTTGTTTTGGAATAACCCGAACGATTGGGATCGATATCCGCCAATACATTCTCAGGGTTTACTAATTGTAAATACTCTGGATTATCGTTCGCATATAAGGGTAAAGTGGGTTGAGCCAACATGGCTGTGAAAAATATATTTGAAGCACTTAAGCTTGTATTATTTCGATCCTCTAACATTCCATCAATGTTTAACTGAGCTTTTAAATTACTCGTTACATCTACGGTCACACTGGATTGAAGATTATATCTCTTGTAATTCAAGTTGTCACTTTTCCAAACGCCGGATTCATTTAAATACCCTAGTGATGTAAAATATTTAACTCTTTCATCCCCTCCGGATATGCTTATATTGTGGTGAATAAGGTCTGTGGTTTTTTGAGAAATTGCTCCTAGCCAATCTGTACTTGGATAAGTTCCATCTTTATATTTCTGGATATCTTCTGGATATCTTCTGGAGAATAGGTTGTAGAACCTGGGCTACTCCCAGAACCAATCTCATTCTCCGTTGTTAAAACCGCAAATTGATACGCATCGGTTAACTTCGGTACTGTAGCAAACTTTTGAACCTCATAATTCGTTGAATAGGTGATAGAAGGTTTACCGATGGCTCCTTTTTTCGTAGTAATCAATATTACACCATTAGCGGCTTTTACACCATAAACCGCAGCAGAAGCATCCTTAAGAACGGTTATACTTTCGATGAAGTTTGGATCTAGTTTATTAAAATCGTTTCGTACAATTCCATCTACTACAACTAATGGGCTCCCATATCCGCGAATATCGTAAGCGGTAGAAAATGAACCAGGTTCCCCAGTTCTCTGAGTTACTCGTAAACCAGGGAGCCTTCCCGCAAGCCCAGTGACTAGATTAGAAGAGGTTATCTCTTTAATTTCTTTGCTATCAATGGATGAGATTGATCCCGTAATACTGACCGCCTTCTCCGTACCGTACCCAACTACGACAACCTCATCTAATCCGGAAGCACTCTCCTCCAGCACAACACTAATGCTAGTCTGTCCGTTAACAGCGATATCCTTATTGGCAAACCCAATATAAGAAACTACTAATGTAGCATTTCCGTCTTTCAATTCAATTGAAAAATTCCCATCAAAATCAGCGGTCACTCCATTTGTTGTGCCTTTTTCAATGATATTTGCACCGGGCAACGGGATTCCCTGACCATCCGTCACGGTACCGGAAATAGTTTGCTGTATCTCTTTTCCTTTAATGATAGCAGTACTTTGTTGAGATCCTGATGTTTTTGGAACGAACCTCCCGGTCTTTAGAACAATTTGCTTTTTCCTTAGTACATAATATATCGTAGTACCTTCGAAAAGCTTATCGAGAACTTCTGACAATGGTTTGTTGACCACCTTAACCGAGACCAATTTTTCTGCATCGATTTTTTTATTGTTGTAAAGGAATTTATAA
>JBDNGW010000177.1:0-1203 GCA_041689735.1 Leeuwenhoekiella sp.
AATTTTTGCCTTTGCGCGGCCTATAACCTCGGCGAGCTTGTTCTCGTCCTCTTCTTTAATGCGCGCGACAGATCTAAAGTGTTTGAGCAGTTCCACCACAGTTTTCTCCCCTATGCCACTTATTGTTTCCAGTTCGGTATTGAGGGCAGCGCTGCTCCTTTTATCTCTATGGAAAGTGATCCCAAAACGGTGTGCCTCGTTGCGCAGTTGCTGAATGACCTTTAAAGTCTCACTTTTTTTATCTAAATAAAGCGGTATGGAATCACCGGGATAAAAAAGTTCCTCCAGTCTTTTTGCAATACCTATAATGGCAATTTTCCCACGTAGACCTAAGGTTTCAAGTGCTTTTACGCCAGAACTGAGTTGGCCCTTGCCTCCATCTACGATAATGAGTTGGGGCAGTTCCTGTTCTTCCTTGAGCAGGCGCTTATAACGGCGGTACACCACTTCCTCCATAGAAGCAAAATCATCAGGGCCATCTACGGTTTTGATATTGAACTTACGGTAATCTTTTTTACTTGCTTTTCCATCTTTAAAAACAACACAAGCGGCAACGGGATTGGTTCCCTGTATATTACTGTTGTCAAAACATTCTATATGCCGCGGCTCTGCAGACAGGCGCAAGTCGGCCTTCATTTGCGCCATAAGGCGATTAACGTGCCGGTCTGGATCTACGATCTTGGACTGCTTAAAGCGTTCCATCCTAAAGTATTTTGCATTGCGCTGGGACAGTTCCACGATGCATTTTTTATCGCCCAGTTTTGGCACGGTCACCATGATATTTTCACCCACTTCTACCGTAAACGGAACGTAGATCTCTGATGACTGTGAGTTAAAGCGCTGCTGTATTTCCACAACACCTATTTCTAGGAGCTCTCGGTCAGATTCTGCCAGTTTTTTCTTGATTTCCAGCGTATGTGACCGGATGATTGCGCCATGTGAAAGTTGGAGAAAATTGACATATCCATACTCCTCGTCTGAAACTATACTGAAGACATCTACATTGCTAATTTTTGGGTTTACCACCGTGCTCTTGCTCTGGTAGCCTTCCAGAATATCTATTTTTTCTTTGAGTCGCTGGGCATCCTCAAATTCAAGTGCTTCGGCATGTGCCTTCATCCTATCCCGGAATCGGTACAATGAATCTTTAAAGTTGCCCCTTACGATTTGCCGTATCGCATCTATATTGTCATGATAGGCTTC
>JBDNGW010000178.1:0-2670 GCA_041689735.1 Leeuwenhoekiella sp.
CTTATTACAATCGTCTTTACCCTGGCGGTATTTGCCATTAGTTATGTGGACGATACTTTATTGAATGCGGAGCGGTACATTATAAATCAAATCGATTTTAAGACCGTTCTCTTAGATATAATGCTGAGTTTCCTCCTCTTCGCCGGCGCTTTACACACCAACTTTGAACAGTTGAAAGTCCAACGTTGGCCTATTTTGGTATTCTCTGCTTTGGGGGTTTTGGTATCCACCTTTTTAGTGGGAACACTTATGTTCTATATCTTAATGTTGTTTGGGCTAGAGGTGAATTTCATCTACTGTTTGCTTTTTGGATCCCTGATATCACCAACGGACCCGATTGCCGTACTTGGCAGTTTAAAACAGGCGGGAGCCCCTAAAAAATTAGAAACGAAGATTGTAGGAGAATCGTTATTTAACGACGGAGTAGGGGTCGTCGTGTTTTTGACTATTTTTCCATTGGCTTCTTCGAGTACCTGGGAAATCGACCCCTTGGCTATTTTAGAACTTTTTGGGGTTGAAGTCATTGGCGAAATTCTTTTGGGACTCTTAATCGGGTGGATTACCTATCGATTAATGGGTTCCATAGACGATTACGATATTGAAGTGATTATTACCTTGGCCACTGTAATGATGGGTACCGTGGTGGCTCAAAAGTTCCATCTATCTGCGCCTTTGGCCATGGTAACGGCGGGATTGGTAGTAACGATACCGTTCGGCACTCCGCAATGTCCGAAACTACGGAAACCTATATCGACAAGTTTTGGGAACTGCTGGATATTCTTTTAAATACCGTATTGTTCGTATTGATCGGGATGGAAATGCTGGTCATATCCTTTCAATTCAATTATGTCTTAGCGGGTTTAGTCGCTATCCCCGTTGTCTTGGCCTGTCGGTATTTATCATTGCTGTTGCCGATAAAGTTTTTTGAGAAAAAACTGGACTTTGTACCCAAAACAAATCTTGTCATGACCTGGGGTGGTTTACGCGGTGGTATCTCCATTGCCCTGGCCTTGGGGTTGACACAGGAAATGCACCGCGATCTCTTTTTGGTCATTACCTATGTAGTGGTGGTATTCTCCATTGTCGGACAGGGATTGACAGTTGGTAAATTGGTTAAAAAAGTAACTACAAATGCTACCTGAGAAATTTGCCTAAATTGAGCTTACCTTAGCGCAGACCGCACGCTCAACTACTGCGCAACTTGTTGCAAATTTAGGATCATTGACAATCAAACCGGAACTTGACCGTAATGCGGCGAAATATGTCCCACAGCAAAAAAAAATCAATTGTAAGACGTAAATTAATTTTTACGAACCAGCAATAAAAGAAATGTTGCGGTGTGCATCCTTGGTCAAAGACAAGATTTTGAACAGTATCTTTGAGGTCTAAATAAAGGTGCCATTGCACTTAACCAAAAGTCTAAGTAAATGATTACCATAACGCAGCCCCTAGGGCGCATTTCAAAACCGGGCGAATAAAATATTCGCCCGGTTTTGAAATGTTATTTTGTTTAACTAAAGTACATTTAAACTACGGTTAAAAAACTTAAAAAGCATCCATCCTTCAATAATAGAAAAGTTCAAATAAACCTGGGTTTAAATGCACATACATTCAAAATCGAGCTTAAGCCAAATTTGATTGAGACATAATTTCAAGAAAATTTGATTGGAGGTAGGAAGCCCTTCGTGGCGAAAACATGCCATAAGAAGTTAACCCCATAAAACCTACCTTCAATCAAACCTTCATGATCCCTGATGGCAGTTACCAACTTCCACTAGGCCTTCTACAGAAAATTCCGCCATATTTAGAAAAACAAGATTTAAGGGGAATTTCGACCCATTTTTCCAGTTAAGCCAATTTTGCAAAGAGTAAAGGTTAATTGTTTATAAAGTAGATACTATAGCTCTAAAACATACAACTTAAAGGTAAATTCTATTATCATCTCAATTTGAATTAAAGAAACAACCAGAGCAGTCCTTTGATCGCCTTCTAAATATGATAGATCGGGCACGGTAAGAAGTTGAACATATACTCATCTACGCGTACCAAACCCTCCAAATGATGTTTTTTACTGCTTGTCATTGCCGAACGTACCTTATGCATAAAATACGAGCCGTTTCTTGCCTGCTCCATAGTGCTCGCCCATTTGGAAGCTGGAGAGGCTTTTAGCAGTTGTGCTCATCTCAAAATGATACAAGAAGCTTTTCGTAACCTAAACTTCACTTAAGAAAAGGCGGTCCGGCCATTGACGATTCGACTTTTTCACATTCATGGCAATGATACTTATAGTCTTTTTATAAACATTTTTAAGTATGACACATTTTTGGCAAGTAAAAGCATCCTGCCATTTTAAATCAGCCAAAATACCTTGCAAGATTGATCATCTGAAGACTTTCAAGAAGTCTCGAATATTTTTACTTTTTAATTCATTCATACAGAATGTTATAAGTTCTAATTTAAGATAGTTAAGTGTCGAGTTTCACAAGGTTGTTGATGGAAGTTGATTAAAATCAGATTGTAAACTTAGGATTTTATTTTTAAATTCATTGGGTGTTGTTTTAAATAATTTAGGTTCTATTTCGTACCATTTCTCAACAGCTTGAAAAGGAGTTTTCACATTAAGTTCTTTTCTCAAAGAACCATGCCTCCTGTACAAATTATAGTAGCACA
>JBDNGW010000179.1:0-1692 GCA_041689735.1 Leeuwenhoekiella sp.
ATATAATTTAAAGCCGATACTTTTGTGTCGGTTTTTTTGTGCCTGCAACTTGCGCTCGAGTATCTTTGCAACATGAGCGAGAAACTAAGCGAACAAGAACTACACAACCTGGCCATGAATATTGTGGGTAAAGACCTGGAGACTCATGGTTATGAGTTTTTAGGTGTAAATTCGAAACTCAAAAAAGACCCTCAATTCGTAGCCTTAAAGGATAAAATATTGCATTTTGTGATCGTTCGGGCGGTCGGTTATCCGGAAGACGCCAATGTATATGATCCTGTCTTTATGCAGACCATAAAACAACATGCGGATAAATTTGAGGCCAAAACCTTTTATGCCGGTGTGGGACTTGGTGATGCGAATGATTATGGCAAAGCCGTAAAAAATGGAACTGATTATTCTGTGGTTTATAACGGTTTACAAGAGATTTTATGAAATATCTGCTATTACTTTTTACATTGCTTTCCTGTGCCCAGAAAAACAGTAATGAACTACGTTCTTTTTCGGGCGAGGCATTGGGAACGGGATATACCGTGCAGTTTTATAGTGACCAAAGATTTCCGGTTCAGGAACGTTTTGATTCGGTCATTACAGTGATCAATCATTCCATGAGCACGTATATTAAAGATTCTGATATTTCGCGCATAAACGCCGGCGATACAAGCGTGGTGGTTGATGAAATGTTTAAGGAGGTGCTGGCGCAGTCCCGCCAGGTTTATGACATTACAGATGGATATTATGATCCCACGGTTGGCATTCTGGTTAACGCGTACGGTTTTGGCCCAGAAAAACCCATAAAACAACTGGACAAACCAATTTTGGATTCTTTGATGCAATATGTAGGTCTTGATGAAATCAGCCTTTCCACGGATGGTCGAATAAAGAAAGAAAACAAAGCGGTCTATATTGATTTCAACAGTATCGCAAAAGGATATTGCATCGATAGGATAGGGATAATGCTTGAGGAAAATGAAGTTACCGACTATCTTATTGAAATGGGTGGAGAATTGCGCGCACTTGGAACCAATCTGGAGAAAAATAGCGCATGGAAGATCGGTATTGAAAACATTGACGCCCCTATTGAAGACCGAAAATATACCAAAATCGTAGCGCTATCAGACCGGGGAATGGCTGGATCTGGAAACTATAGGAAATTCAGGATAGATTCCGCTACAGGAAAATTCTATGTACACACCGTAAACCCACTTACCGGCCTGGCCGAAAAAACAGATGTGCTGAGCGCCACGGTGATCGCACCTACCTGCGCAAAAGCCGATGCTTATGCGACAGCATGTATGGCCATGGGACTCGAGCGTTCTAAAAAAGTGCTGGAAGGCCTTGACGATGTAGATGCTTATTTATTATACGCCAAGGGAGATACAACCGCCGTTTATATGTCCAAAGGTTTTGAAAAATATCTAGTGGATTAATACTTTTCTTTAGAGGTAAGTAGATAGTTTCATACTTTTATATTAACAAGAATTATGTTCCGTGGTTCCTCCCCTTATTTTCAAGGGGAGAGCTCGTACCGAACTTGCTATGGTATGCTGATAGGCCTTTAGATTTGCATTTCAGATATAACCCATGATGATGATGATGAAAAAAGGGGGTCGGGGGGAGACTCATAAGTTGCTGAAATGTTCATAACTTTAATGTAAACAAAAAAGAACGGGGTGAACTTAACCGATAGGC
>JBDNGW010000180.1:0-3298 GCA_041689735.1 Leeuwenhoekiella sp.
ATAAATGAATATTTTTTCAGGTACAACAGGAGGAACCACCGTGCCTCGATCCTGGACAAGATTATAGAGCGGTGCGCATCGCATAGACCATTGACATTTAAACAAATAAGAATATCCGCGACCTAGATGGGTAACCCTATGATATTAAATTGCATTCATTCTGAGATTTGACCAATCTTTTATTCAAAATCGCTTTGATCTTATTGGGTAGTCTTTTTGTGCATGAAGATGGCTTGGCTTTCCTAAGAATAGAAAATACCTGCAAAATAAATCTTTATCCGCTGCGGGCATATACCCAATAACCTTCGCCTTCCAATTTACTAGTGACGCCAACTTTTTTTACAGGATATAGGCCATGAAGAGCCGGGATCTTCAAAATTGATACATACCGCTTACAAACTGCTGAATTTACAGTCGTGTTTTACCGCTGGTAAAAAAGAAGTGTGCGCTTGCTCGATAAATGTAGGCGCTACCGACCCAGAAGCTGCAGCAGACGTTATACACACAGATTTTGAAAAGGGCTTTATACGAGTCGAGGTTATCGGTTATGATGATTTTGGCAATTTTGGTAGCGAGGTCAAAGTGAAAGAAGCTGGTAAAATGGGTGAAGAAGCTAAGAATCATGTGGTTAAGGACGGCGATGTGATGCACTTTTTGTTTAGCTTGTTAAATGAAAATCTGATATAAGTTTTAAAAAATCAGTATTCAGTATTGGATTATAACTTGACGTAAGTACTAGTCTATGCGCTACCGGCAGTAATTACAATCTTTCTTCTATACCCGATCTTCTACATAAGCTTTTCCGAAGTTTCGAACATTCGATAAGCTGGCTCAGCCTATTCTATGATATCAATTTATAGCTCCAATCGCCCAAAAATTAAATGTTTTTGCTTCGTAGGGTATTATTGATTCATGCCACACCTTAAAACCAGCATTTTTAAATATTTTAGTGTAATTGTGAGAAAAGGAACGCTCGGGTCCGTAAGGCTGGGAAGAGGTCTTTTCTGCGAAATCAATATCGGCACCCATAGGTTCGATCGCTATAAAAATGATTGAACCGAGATTGTTTAAATAATCAAAGAAATTTTGAAGGCGCTTTTCAGTAAAGTATTCCAGAACACCGCCAGAAGTAAAGAATATTGTTTTATCCCTGCCATTTTCCTTGATCCAGTCGAATGCATCAGCCGCAACAAACTCAAGTTTTGGGTTGTCTTCATACTTTTTTTTGATCACTTTGATTTGAACTGCGCTCAAATCAATACCGACAAACCTATCAATGTTTGTGAATTTTGAACTGAGATAATTTAAAACATCTCCATGCCCTGTCCCAATTTCCACCATGGTATCAAAATTCATGTGATTTTGTGATAATAGACTTTGAAGTTCCTCGAATATAAAGGCACATTTGGGTAAGAAAAAACCGTTCAACGTATCATCATAGCTTGAAAAGTGATTTTGCCCTTTGTTAAGCCAAAAGTCGTGGTGATATTCGGCCAACATATCAAAATCACCATTGCCCTCAGCATTTTTCAGTAGCGAATGGCGTATAAGGCGATCTTTTATAGACATACCTTCATTTGAAGTCACGTTCATGCCCTCTTTTCCTAATTCAGTCGCATATCTGGGCTCGAGCGTAATTAAGAGCTTACCCAGCAAGGTTTTTAGCTGATCTTTCATTTTGCTTTAAATTGGTTTATAGGTGTAAGGTACTGAATAGTAGTCACAAAGATTATAAACTGTTTAATTTTTACCTGATTTCTTTAAATTTATGAGGCATGGAAAGGCTTTGTACGTTTGCATGGAAGTAGTTGATTTGCCCAAACGCCTCAAGAATATTTTTGAACTATTCTCCATAAATTATGTTCTAATGCCGTCATATTATCGGTCTAAATGGTACGGATTGAAAATAAAACTCCTAAAAATAACAAAGCCCCCACAGAAAATCTGTGGGGGCTTGTAAATTAATCTTATTGTTAATAAGTCAAATCATCTTTTACTTCATCAACTTAAAGGTCACCCTACGTACAAGTTGTCTTGCAGCAGCAGAGCTCTTATCTACTGACGTATCTTCACCACTACCGGTTACTGTTAATCTGTCTGCCTCAACTCCAGAAGCTACTAAGATTTCGTAAACCTTCTCGGCACGTTTTTGAGAAAGTGCTTGATTGTAATTAGGATTTCCTATTTCATCTGCATAACCAATTAATTCGGCTTTAGCATCTGTATTTTCTTTCATGTACTTGGTCAAGTAGTTGATAGCTTCATAACTATAAACTTCAGGTTGTGTACTATTGAACTGGAAATAAACATTTACATAACCATCGTCAATCAATTTCTCTATGATATCATTTCCGCTGCTGGTAGAAGTAGCTTCCATTTTATTGAATCGTGCTTCAATTGAAGATTCCAATTCATCTGGAATACCATTTTGATTCTTATCTACAGCAACACCTTTTGTATCTACGGTTACACCAGATATAGTATCAGGTTCTCTGTCCAAATAATTGGGTACACCATCACGGTCTGTATCTTGAAGATCATTTTCTAATTTGGCAAGACGGTTGTTTATAGAATCCAAGTCTGAAGCCATGTTTTTCTCTCTGGAGTACCAGTCAGCATGAACTGCATTTTTTCCTAAGTATATGGAAAGGCCTATAGTTGCATTGACATAAAAACCGTCAAAATCAGCAGCTATTTGACGTTCCGTACCGTCGAAAGTCCAATCTTGTCCAATATTTCCTATAACAGATAGGTCAGCATTAAGGGCAACGCGATCAGCTAATTTTATCTGTGGAGTAATACCTGCGATAAAATTCAGCATTTGATCCTTGTTAGCCAGTTCTATGGGCTCTTGTACAGAAAGTCTGCTGTAACCCATACCACCGTGAACCAAAAGACCTATAGAATTGGTCCATTCCCTAAATCCAAAAATGTTCCCGGCATTGGCAACACCTTGTAAAGAGATACGGTATATTCTTGATTTGAATGCAAGACTTTCCTTATCTTCAGAAAAATTGTCAAAACCAAAATCTACCTTAAGACCAGCTCTGTCATTGATCATATATCTTACACCTGCATCTGCATGAAAGAAATCTGGTGTACTGGTATAATAACCTGGGGCAAATGGGCGAGAAGCCTTATTGACCCCTGCGTTGATATCTATAGACCAACGGTTATAATCGTCATACGAGGAAACCGTATTTTGATTGTCGCTGGCTGTCATGTTTTCTTGATCCATTGTGTCTTGTGCATTAGAAATTCCCGTCATTGCGAAAATAGCAAATGCTCCTAGTAAAAT
>JBDNGW010000181.1:0-4257 GCA_041689735.1 Leeuwenhoekiella sp.
ATTTTTAAAACCCTCTATTGAGGAAGATTCGTCTGGATATTTTTCAAAAAATGCTCGTAAGTTCATTGGTTTATTTTTAAAGTTTCTTACTCAAATTTAATCCTTTTTATTTAATGGTACAAGTAACGGACAGTCATATAGGAATAAGTACCGCTGTAGATAGAAGGCGTATTTTTATCGGCCACAAAGGTGTGTCCTTCAAGCGTGATATTTGTCGCACTTCCTGCATTGATATACATGGCTACATCAGTCGCGACCGAACCTTGACTTACTTCAATGATCAAGCTCGTTTGATCGCTCAAGCCTGCCGCATCTGTTACCGTAAGCGTTACTGGATACGTACCGGCCTCTCTAAAAGTATAGCTAGGACTCAATTCGCTGGTAGTGACACCAGGTTCAAACTGCCATAGATAACCTGTCACTTGATCATCATCTGTAGAAGCTGAGGCATCAAAGGCTACCAGTAAGGGCGCGTTGCCAGATTTTGGCGTGGCCGAAGCTATCGCGACCGGTTTCTGATTGATCACATTTTCTATGGCGATACCTGAGATACTTGACCTGTCGGCTGAGGCCGGAAGATCTATATTTAAAATACCGTCGGTCACGACCACATCATTAAAGTCAAGCCTGATAGGCTTATTATTGGACGCCTTGAAGATATCAAAATTATCCCGCACCAATTTATTCTCTATAAGGATGTCAAAGACACGTTTGCCTGCTCCACTGGCATGGCCGTTTTTGCCCCACCACAGTTCATTATGGTAGGTTTGCACCCTATAGGTCCCGTTGGGAACCGGGATTGCATAGCTCAACGTTTCCAGGCTTTCGGCAGATCCGCGTTCGGTTTGGTACATCACCACGGTACTTGCTTTAGGATTAGCATAGGTATGTGCGCTGTTATAAAGATTGGATAAAGCCAGATCACCTACAAATTCGCGTGCTTCAAAGTTTACATCCACGCTACTACCGGTGTTCAGGTAAATAGCAACATCATCATTTCCTCCCGACAGCTCAACGACAATCTCTATGTTAGAAGAGGTATCGGTAAGGCCGTCCGCATCGGTTACGGTAAGGCTTGCCAGATACGTGCCGGCAGCGGTGTAGGTATGCTCTAGATTCATGACCGCAGCGGTGCTACCGTCACCGAATATCCAAGAATAGCTTTCTATACCACTGTCATCTGTACTGTTACTTCCGGTAAAGTTCACCAATAATGGAGCGGTTCCCCTGACAGGTGTCGCACTGGCGACCGCTTCGGGAGCTTCATTCTCTGGGCTTACCGTAATGGTAACAGTAGCTTCATTGGTCAATCCTTCCGCGTCTTCCACTTCAAGGCTTACCACATACTCACCAGCTTCGGTAAAAGTATAGGTAGGATCTTGGACAGTAGAAGTTGCACCGTTTTTAAAGGTCCATAGATAATTTACGATCCCTTTATCATCGGTAGAATTACTTCCAGTAAAGGAAACGGCCAGGGGCGCATTTCCAGTTAACGGAGTTGCTGCGACCACTGCTTTTGGTGCTTCATTTACAGGCTGTGTAACCGATAAAACCTCAAGTGCTGCCAGTTTTGGCTGATCTATCCCGCCTATATTACTTAATGATGAGAAATTGATGTTTAATTGGCCACCGGTTACGGTAACTTCAAAAGTTTTTACAACTTCGGTTTGAGGACCGGCATCTGCATTGATATCATAATTATTCAATATCAGATTTCCGTTCATGGTCACATCAAAGACACGTTTGCGTGCACCTCCTGCGCCTCCTCCGTTTGCGCCCCAGTAAATTTCGGCGAAATATAGATTAACGGTATACAGGCCATCGGGAACTGCAAGTGCATAATCAAATACACGTGACGCTGAACTCCTTTCTGTCTTGAATAAAGTGGAGACCGTTGCCGCATTGTTTGAAAAGACCTTGCCGCCCACAAAATTACGGTCTGAGGCAAAAACCTCTCCGTTGTATACCACTTCTGGTCCACCGGCATTGATGCGTAGGGCAAAATCGGCATCAGGATCAACCTCCTGCACATTTATTGCAAGTGAATCACTAGCAGTAAGTCCTTCAGCATCTGTAACCTCTAGGCTAACCTCATAGATGCCAGGCTGCGTGAAGGTATAGTTGAAATCTGCCGAGGTTGCTACCGTTGTTCCTGCAATTGTCCATTTATATGCAGTTATTGCTTTATCATCTGTAGAATTGCTTCCGGTAAAGACCACATTGAGCGGTGCATCTCCCTGCATTTTATCCGATTGGGCAACTGCTACCGGTACAGCATTGGCCCCTGCAACGTCAATTACCAGATCATCAGAATTCGAAAGTCCGTCTTCATCTGTGACCGTAAGTGTGATAGTATAACTTCCTTCTTGATCGAACAAATACTGAAAGTTGGAAGCATTTGAGATTTCCACGGCATCAAGTGTCCATTTGTAGTTGGCGATCACACCGGAATCATCACTAGATCCCGAACCGTCAAAGCTTACCGTTAATGGGCTGGTTCCTGAAGTTACGTTTGCATTGGCCACCGCAATCGGAGCAATTGCACCGCCTCCCACACTATTGACCTGAACATTCCTCTGTGCCGCATCCTCAAGGCCTTCGGCATCATATACCGTAAGCTGTACCAGATAATTACCCGGGTTGTTATAACGATGGGTGGGGTTGCTTTGGTCAGAGAAATTTCCGTCCCCAAAATCCCAAACATAATTCATGATCCCCTTATCATCTATGGAATTGGTTCCCACAAAGTAAACGTCGAGCGGGGTATTCCCTACAAATGGGCCACCGTCTATAACTGCTATTGGTGCTGTATTATCTAAACCTACTGTTATTATAAGCGTAGCTACGCCAAACTGGCCTTCTTCATCTTCAGCAACCAGAACAACTGTATAGGTACCTTCCTGAGCGTAAACTAAGGATGGATTTGCCTCGTCAGAAGTTTCCCCATTGCCAAAGTTCCAGAAATAATTGACCACTTCCGTATCATCTATAGAGTTGCTTCCTGTAAACTGTACCGCTAGAGGAGCAGCACCAGAGGTCACATCGGTCTCTGCTATAGCTACTGGAGCCGTGTTAGCGGGCAATACTGAAATCGAGATCGCATCAGAAGTGTTGCTCAACCCATCATTATCTGTTACGGTCAGCGTGACTTCATAGTTGCCATCTTCCTCAAAAATATACTGTGGGTTCATCACCTCTGCGGTATCCCCGTTTCCAAAATCCCAATAATAGCTTACAATACTATCATCATCACTTGAGGTACTTCCCATAAATTCAACAGCCAAGGAAGCTTTACCACTTGTTATATTTGCAGAGGCAATGGCTCGTGGTGGATTGTTGACCAGGTCACTATCAATGATCTCCAGACCAGACAGCATAGGGAAATCTTTCCCACCTACACTGACTTCAGAAGATAAATTAAGGTTTATAAAACCATCATTTACAGTTACCTGAAACGTTTTTGCAACCGGGGTCTGCGTCCCTACATCTGCGTTAATATCATAATTGTCCAGAATAAGGCTGTCTTCAAGACTCACATCAAAAATGCGCTTGCCCGTACCTCCTGGGTCACCACCTACTGCGCCCCAATATATTTCGGCAAAGTGAAGCGTTACGGTATAATCGCCGTCTTGCACCGGTACCGCATAACTAAAAGTCTTGGCATCGCTTCTTTCTGAACTATGGAGTGCTGGGAGTGGCGCTTTTGTATTAACGTAGGATAATCCACCGGTGAAATAAACATCTTTTACAAATTTATTCTCTTTATAATTTACGGTTGGGCCACCTGCATTAATGCGCAGCACATAGGCAGATGGGTCTGTCACAATAAGTTCGACCTGAGAATCGACTTTTAACCCATTTAAATCTGTAGCAATAACCTTTATAGTGTACACTGCCTCTGCATCTGCAGGAGCGTTACCCTTAAAATTCCCATCTTTATCAATGCTCATCCAGGTTGGAAGTTCTGATCCATCTGCAAGACTTGTGGAGAAAGACAATTTGTTTCCTGGGTATCCCTTCTCAAAATAACCCGAAAGTTCCTTGTTAAATGTTGTTCCCAAATTTACAAACAAATCTTCAATAGGCAGGGCTACAGGTTTTGCTGTTGGTCTTATATTAATGAAATAAAAGGTATTGTCATTCCAATCACAGTTTGCTGATCCTGCGCCACAACCGTTCTGGATAAAATCCTGAAGCATAATGTACTCGTTGGGGATTATATTCCCATTGCGATCTTTTGCTTTATAGACCCTCAAG
>JBDNGW010000182.1:0-5936 GCA_041689735.1 Leeuwenhoekiella sp.
GATTTGGTTTTGAAAATCCTATATTTGTAATGAACGAATTATTATTTAACTCAGAAGTTGCATTTATGGGTTGAATCCTGCAATACTTAAGACCGCTTTGCTGAAAGATAAAAGAAAAAGAACTTAATTAGAACTACCTAAGGTTTGGGCATGGGATTTACGAAAGGGCAATAAACACCTTAGCTATTCTAACATAAAGATAAAACAAATAAAAACCCCCTGGCTGACAGGGGGTTTTGAAAAAATCTAAAAATACTTCATATATTTTAGTCGTGTATTACGCGTACTTGCGCAGCCACCAATCCTTTTCTTCCTTCTTCCTCGATGAATTCTACCTGGTCTCCTTCTTCTAATACTTCACCGTTTAGACCGGTTGCATGTACGAAGATATCTTTACCTGTATCATCATTGGTTATGAATCCGTAACCTTTGGACTCATTGAAAAATTTAACTGTACCTTTCATTGTAAAATTGTAAAAATTAATAATGCGGTAAAGTTAAGGGAATTAATAAGATAACTGTTAATTAAAGCAAATTTATTTGAATAGTTCAGAGCTTGTTTAAAGTCAATTCAAACTGATTTTCTCCCGAGAGCTATACGGGATGTAAATCAGCAAGGAGTCAGTTTAAACAAACTCTTACTTCTTATTCCGTTCTTTTCGTTTTGAGAACTCCCTCATTTTCTTGATGTTGTCTTCGGTAAGCATATAATCTTTCATTTTTCTGTGCTTCCAGCGGTGGTATAAAAACAAGGGCATAAGTACAAAAATAGCGGCCAGAATTGTGATCCCAATAAAGCGGTCGCCAGCTAAAGTATCGCCACTGTAGTAACGCAGGTAAAAACCCACGGACATAGTGATTACTAGAATAAAGAATAAGAATATTATTATATTTTTCATGATTTTCTATCTATTTTCTTGAAAAACTAACCATTTTTCGACGGTAGACGCTTAATAATTTAGATTTTGAGATAAAACCGTAATACTTACCGTCTTTGATCACGGGCAAATTCCATGCAGAGCTTTCCTGAAATTTGCGCATTACCACCTTTGCCGTATCTTTTTCGAGATAGATATATTCTGGGGCGGCATGCATAAGACTTTCAACTAAGGTAGTATCGTAAAGGCTGGTGTCAAACATGATATCACGAATATCGTCCAGAGTGATAACCCCCACAAGTTCGTTATCTGTATTCAATACGGGAAAAAGGTTACGGGCAGATTTCGCTACGGCGTTGCGGGCCATTTCCCCCAAGGTCATTCCTGGTCTTACCGCAACAAAATTGCGTTCTATAACATCGTTGAGGTTGAGCAGCGTGAGCACCGCCTGGTCTTTATCGTGGGTTATGAGTTCGCCGCGCAGACCCAGTTCCATCCCATATAGCGAATGCGGCATAAAGTATTTATTGATCCCGTATGCAATAGCCGCCGTGATCATAAGTGGGATAAAAAGGCCGTAACCACCGGTAATTTCGGCAATCAGGAATATTGCGGTGAGCGGGGCGTGCAGTACGCCGGCCAACAGACCGGTCATTCCCACCAGCGTAAAGTTACTTTCTGAAACCTGGTGGCCCAGTCCTATGTTATTGATAATTTTTGCAACGCAATTTCCCATCGCACTGCCCATAAATAAAGTTGGGGCAAAAATACCGCCAACACCGCCACCGGTAAAAGTAATGGCGGTGGCAAAGATCTTAAAGATCACCAGCCCTGCGAGCAATGCGATGACCACCCAGATATTGTCAAGATATAGGCTGAAATACGTTTCGCCCAGCGCTTCTATATCATTGCCGGCGAGCAGGTTGTTGATCATGTCAAAACCTTCCCCATAAAGTGGTGGTATAAAAAAGATCAAAGTACCCAGTGCAAGGCCCGAAACAAGGAGTCGCATCCAAGCGGAATCCCAACGTTTAAAGAATTTGTGCACCGCAAAATAAGTAGTACTAAAATATACGGAAACCAAACCTGCAACAATACCCAGTATCAAGTAGGAAGGAAAATCTGAGATCACAAAGGCATCCTTTAAGGTAAAAGGAAGAATGGTATCTGAGCCAAAAAAGAAATAGGAAGTAAGAATACCAGAAAGTGATGCCAATAATAAAGGCATAAGCGAGAGCAGGGTCAGGTCAAGGCTAAAAACCTCTATGGCAAAAATAATGGCAGCAATAGGTGCTTTAAAGATACAGGACATTGCCCCGGCAGCGGCACATCCCAGTAAGAGCATTCGGTTGGCCTGGTTCATATGAAAAATACGCGATAGGTAAGAGCTGAATGCCGCTCCGGTCACCACCGTAGGACTTTCCAGACCTACAGATCCACCAAAACCCACGGTGATGGGAGCCGTGATCGCCGAGGCAAATATCTGGTAATTTTTTAAAACACCCTTCCTTCTGGAGATTGCCGCAAGCGTTGCAGGCACGCCGTGATTTACCGGTTTGCGAATGATATATTTCACAATGCTCATAGAAAGTATGAGACCTATAACGGGAAATATAAAGTAGAAGCCGTAATAATAATTGCCCACGATCTTGCCCTCCAGCAGATCTTGAATAAGGAAAGTAAGATTTTTAATGAGAACCGCGCCCAGTCCGGCTCCCAGCCCAGTAATAATACTGAGAATATAAATAAAAGTTGTGCCTGAGATGTTTTTATACCTCCAGCTGTGAAAACGGTGGAGAAGTGGTTTTTTACCAGGCATGTGCTTATGTGTTTTGGCGCTTCAAAATTAAAGGGTTTTATTAGTTATTTTGAATGTTTTAGCCAGTATTTCAACAATTTTTTGAATCCTCGTAACGGGTTTGATTTCCGGGTAAATTATAGAGGAAACAATAAAGTAAGAAACCCGCTGTTTTAGCGGGTTTTCAGTATAAAAAAAAGCTAATTATTAGCAATGCTCATTGAAGGCATCTGCAAGATTTTCGGCAATCATTTCTGCTGGGCGGCCTTCAATGTGATGACGCTCTAGCATGTGCACCAGTTCACCGTCTTTAAATAAAGCCATTGAAGGTGAAGATGGAGGAAAGGGAACCATAAAATTACGTGCAAGATCTGTTGCCTCACGGTCTACACCAGCAAATACGGTATATAAATTATCAGGTTTCTTAGCGTTTTGAAGCGACATACGTGCACCTGGGCGCGCATTTGATGCCGCACAACCACAAACCGAATTCACCACCACAAGGGAGGTTCCTTCTTTTTTCATGGCTGCTTCTACGTCTGCTGTTGTATGTAATTCGGTGAGACCTACCTTGGTAAGGTCTTCCCGCATTGGTTTTACTAATTCTGCTGGATACATAATATCTTTATTTTTAGTTAGAGCAAAGTTACAAAATTCTAGTCGGTATCGGCTTAGGTTGCTTACTTGCTTTTTACAACTTCTTCAATAAATGTTTAAAATGTCTAAAAAGCGTAGATAGCTGAATTTCAGATTGGGGAATAAGATGCAGTCATATTTTTGAGTTAACATTAAAATTCGATCAAAGACTCGAAAAATAGGACTGCAACAAGATTATTTCCAATTATCACCGTACTTCAGGACAAAGACTTTATTTTTGCAAACTGTTTTCCGCAGGTAATCCCAATAAATTGGGAACAACCGTAAGAAACAGTGCTAAACTTTTTAAAAACAGAGTATGATTAAATGGCTGGGTGCCATCGCGGGATTTGCATACAGGGGGATCATAGGGGCCATAGGTGGCTATCTTATAGGATCGCTCATTGACAGTATGTTTTTTGGCAAGAAAACGAGCGGGAGCAGGAGTACTATTTTTACGCAGCAGGGGCAAACGGTCTCTCCAGGCGACTTTGAGCTTAATTTGCTATCGCTGTGCTCTATCGTGATCAGGGCAGATGGCAGCGTGAGCCAAGACGAACTTGACTATGTGCGCCGCTATTTTGTGCAATCTTATGGCAAGGAGCGGGCAAATGCCACGTTTCGCACTTTTAATGATGTGATCAAAAACCGGGAGGTAGACGCCCAGCGCATATGTGAGTACCTTGTGCAGCGTACCCGTCGTGAAGTGCGTCTGCAGATCATTCATTTTCTCTTTGGTATAGCCCAGGCCGATGGCAGGGTTTCTGAACGCGAAGTTGATCAGATTGCTCAGATTGCCGGCTACCTGCGCTTGAGCCGTGGGGAGTTTGAGAGCCTTAAAGCTATGTTCTTTAAAAGTGCAGAAAGCGCTTATACTATTCTTGAACTTGATAAAACTGCCACTGATGCCGAGGTGAAAAAGGCCTACCGCGACATGGCCAAAAAGTACCATCCAGATAAACTGCAACATATGGATGAAGCTTACCGCCAGGGGGCGGAAGAAAAATTCAAAAACGTACAGGAAGCGTACGAGACCATTCAGAAAGAACGGGAAACTTAAGGGAATATCCTTGCGTTTAATGCTTTTGTGGAACTAATTACCGGTTAAATAAGCTGATTTTTGACTCCTTTTGGCTGATTTCTGTGATCTGCAGCCGATTTTTAGAGAGATCCTAATTCCATGTTTTTATGGAAGCAATA
The DNA here is from genome assembly GCA_041689735.1 of Leeuwenhoekiella sp. Lineage (GTDB taxonomy): Bacteria > Bacteroidota > Bacteroidia > Flavobacteriales > Flavobacteriaceae > Leeuwenhoekiella. Next base: position 4,513 of record JBDNGW010000182.1, read on the forward strand.
GGGGTCAAACTCATTTTTTCCGCGGAAGCGGACAAGAATCTTCTTCTTTTTGATTTTCTAATACGGCGATCAATGTACTTTCATCACTCAACAGAAGCAATAATTACGTTCTACAAATAATATTTCTGCGGAAGCCAAATGGACAAAACAACCTTCCATTCCAAACCTGTATCCAAAAACCAAGGCTTATATTTCCCTTAAGTTAAATTATTTTTGGTTATAATAAAATCGTTATTTTGTGTGTTTTATTTGGGGATCCATAAACAATCGCTTTTTACCTCCGAATCAAACCTTTAATGTAAATAATGTCTATCTCAAAACAACCTGCTACGTTGAAAAAACTGCTTTGGCTAGTGGTTTTTCTGTGCACTTCTATTGGTTTTTCACAAACCGTTAGCGTCGATAATTCGAAAAGTGCCCAGAACCTGGTTGATACGCTTCTTGACGATGCCTGCGCAAACGTCTCGAATGTTTCTTCATCCTCCATACAGGCAACCGGTTCCTTCAGTAATAACGACGGCGCTTTTCCCATAGCAGATGGGGTAATCATACGTACCGGTAACGCGGGTTTTTCTTCAGGGGGTTATACAGGTACCAATATGGATAGTCAGCTCAATACTGATGCAGATCCTTATTTGCAGAATCTATTAGATCGTTCTGGCCGTGCCGCCATTGTGGTAGAGACTGCCTTTTTAGAGTTTGATTTTGTACCCATATCAAACGTTTTAAGCTTTGACTTTTTATTGGCTTCCAACGAATATGGGCCAGAACAGTGCAACTCTAGCGATGTTCTGGCCTTTGTGCTCACAGATTTACAAACCGGTACAGTCACAAACCTGGCCGTTGCACCGGGGAGCAATACGCCCATTACCGTTCAGAATATAAAGGATAACACCTTTAATCCGGTATGTCCTTCGGTAAACCCAGATTTATTTGCCAGTTACGAGGTAGATAATGCGCAATCCACAATAAATATGAGAGGGTATACCTCGGTGCTTACCGCTGCGAGCTCTACACTGGTGCCGGGTCGTGCCTACAACATGCGTATCGTAATAGGGGATGCGAACGATTCTAGGTTTGATTCGGCTATTTTTATTTCTGCCGGCAGTTTTAACACAGGAGTGAACTTAGGGCCAGATTTCAGTCTTTGCGACGGTGATGAGGCCGTGTTGGAGTCAGGTCTTACCAGCGCAGAATACACCTTTGAATGGTTGAGGGATGGCGTGGTCATCCCCGGTGAGACGGCAACCACGCTCACGATAACTGAACCCGGCGCGTACCGGGTGGAGGTTTCCCGTCAAAATAGCAACTGCCTAATTGATGACGAAATTGTGATAAGTGACCTGCAAGTCACGCCACCCCAAGACCTTTTTGCGTGCTATACCGCAAGCGGGACAACCACTTTTGACCTTACCGAAAATGGC